>NZ_JBHZGN010000009.1:0-228582 GCF_049334135.1 Metapseudomonas cellulosilytica
GCTTGAGGCGGTAGCCGGGCACATAGGCCTGCACGGCAGCGGCCATCTCGACGATCGAGGCTTCGACCTGGGCCGGGTCGGCGGCCTCGCTGAGCACGAACACGCTGTCACGCATCATCAGCGGCGGTTCGGCCGGGTTCATGATGATGATCGCCTTGCCTTTGGCCGCCCCACCGATCACCTCAATGGCTTTCGAGGTGGTTTCGGTGAACTCGTCGATATTGGCACGGGTGCCGGGGCCGGCGGATTTGCTGGCGATGGAGGCGATGATCTCGGCGTAGTGCACCTTGGCCACGCGGGACACGGCGGCGACCATCGGGATGGTGGCCTGGCCGCCGCAGGTGACCATGTTGACGTTGGTCGCACTGAGGTGCTGCTCCAGATTGACCACCGGCACGCAATACGGGCCGATGGCGGCCGGGGTCAGGTCGATCACACGCAGACCGGGCTTGTGGCCCCGCAGCAAGGCGTCATTCTTCACGTGCGCCGACGCACTGGTGGCATCGAAGACGAAGTCGATCTCGTTAAAGACCGGCAGGCGGGTCAGGCCCTCGACGCCTTCATGGGTAGTGGCCACGCCCAGTCGTGCGGCGCGAGCCAGACCGTCGGACGCCGGATCGATACCGACCATGGCGCCCATTTCCAGATGCTGCGCGTTGCGCAGCACCTTGATCATCAGGTCGGTGCCGATGTTGCCGGAACCGATGATGGCGACTTTACGTTTCTTGCTCATGGAAAAGTTCTCTCTGCTATCACTCGGCACTGAACTGCACGGCCACCTGGCCGATGCCGTCGATCACCGCTTCGAAGCGGTCCCCCGCCGCCACCGGCGCCATGGGGCCGAGGGCACCGGTGAGGATCAGGTCGCCGGCCTTGAGCGGCTCGCCCAGGCGCGCCATGGTGCGGGCCAGCCAGACGGCGGCATTCAGCGGGTGGCCGAGGCATTCGGCGCCGCTGCCGCTGGACACCAGCTCGCCATTGCGGGTCATGCGCATGGCCGCCTGGCGCAGGTCCAGGCCGTCCAGGCGGCGGGCCGGGCCGCCGAGCACGAAGCAGCCGCTGGAGGCGTTGTCGGCCACGGTGTCGACGAAGCGGATATTCCAGCCGGCGATGCGGCTGCCGACGATCTCCAGCGCCGGCAGCACGTAGGCTACGGCGCTCATCAGCTCGGCCAGGGTGGTGTCGGCGCGCGGCAGGTCGCGGTCGAGGATCAGGGCGATCTCCGCCTCGATCTTCGGTTGCAGCACGCGGTTCACCGGCACTACCTCGTTGTCGCCGTAGCTCATGTCGGCAAACAGGGTGCCGAAGTCCGGCTGGTCGACGCCGAGCTGCGCCTGCACCTTGGGGTTGGTCAGGCCGATCTTGCGGCCCACTACCCGGCGCCCCGCCGCCACACCGTGGGCGACGTTCAGGCGCTGGATGGCGTAGGCGGCCTCATCGCTGCCTTCGCCGATGCGCTCACGCAGCGGGGCAATGGCCGCGCCACTCGCCTCGGCGCCGCGCAAGGCCGCGGCCAGTTGTTCCAGGGAATCTCGGGAAAGGGTCATCGCACACCTCGGGACTCAGTGGGTGAGGAAATCCAGCACCAGGCGGTTGAACGTGTCGGCGTGCTCCCACTGCGCCCAGTGGCCGCAGTTGTTGAACACGTGGAGTTGGGAGTTGGGAATGCCCGCCACCAGGCGCAGGCCGGTGTCCATGGGCACGAAGCGGTCATTGCGGCCCCAGATCACCAGCGTCTCGGCCCTGATCTCGGCCAGGCGCGGGCCGAAGTCGGGGAACTGTTTGGGGTTGGCGGCCAGGCTCGCGACAAAGTTTTCCAGGTGGTCGCGGCGCGCCAGCATGTTGTCCAGGCGGGCCTGGAACAGCTCCTCGGTGAGGTCGCGGGGGTCGAAGACGAAGATGTTCATCATCGCCTTCAGGTTCTCGAGGGTCGGCGCGCGGTACAGGCCCTGGAGCAGCTTGATGCCCTCGGTGGGCATCGGCACGAAGGGGCTGGCGCCGCCGGTGCCGCCGCCCATCAGCACCAGCTTGCCGACCCGCTCCGGCCAGGAGAGGGCGAAGGCCACCGCGCTGTGACCACCCATGGAGTTGCCGAGGATATGCACCCGGCCGAGGTCGAGCTGGTCGACGAGCCCCTTGAGGATGCGCGCGTTGAGGTCGGAGCGCGAACCGGCGCAGACGATGGAGTCGCTTTTGCTCCAGCCCGGACAGTCCAGCAGGATCACGCGCAAACCGGCGTCCACCAAGGGTTGGATGTTGCGGTTGAAGTTGGCCCAGCCGCTGGCGCCGGGGCCGGAGCCGTGGAGCATGACCACGGTCTCGCTGCCCTGCCCGCAGTCGTTGTAGTGGATGTTCAGCTCCAGCTCGCCTTCACGGATACGGGCAAAACAGCTGGTGGCGGCGTCGGTCAGTGCGGTCATCTCAGGACTCCTGCGCAATGGATTGGGGCTTGGCGCTGAGCGCGCCGAAGCCGGCGATCCACTCGGGGATCGGCCGGTAATAGCGGCCTTGGGCCGCATAGGGGCCGAAGGCGGACAGCGCAGCGAAGGCCGCCACCCAGGTTTTCACCTCGTGGGTGGACTTGCCGGCGATGGCCGAGAGTTCGGCGTTGCCGAGGCCATCCAGCTCGGCCAGGCGGCCGCTGGCGAGGATGTCGAGAAACTGCTGATCCCACTCGGGATTCAGCGGGTGGAGGCTGTGCGGGTCCTCGACGAAGCAGCGCGCTGCATTGATCACCCGCTGCTGGCGTGCTTCGCGCTCATCGGCCGGCAGATGGCGACCACTGCCCTTCAGGCGATCGGCCATCAGGCCCTCGACCCGAGCCAGTTCCGGCACCGGCGGCTGGTGCGACAGGCCACCGGAACCGAGGAACAGCAAGCGCTTGCCGGTCGAGCGGGCGAAGCGGCCGATGGCCTCGCCGAGCAGGCGGGCACGCTGGAAGCCAGGCAGCGGAGTCGCCACCGAGTTGATGAAGACCGGAATCACGGGGTAGCACTGCAAACCGCCGAGCAGCTCCTGCATCGGCTGGGCAAATCCGTGGTCGACCTGCATGCGGTAGGACACCGCCGCATCCACGCCGTCGGCCAACACCGCCTCGGCGCATTGCTCGGCCAGCCCCTGCGGCACGCTGATCACTCCGGCCGCGGTGCCGAAGTCACCGATGGCGTGCGCCGCCATGCCGATGCAGAAGGACGGCATCACGTCGTAGAAAAAGCCGTTGTAATGGTCCGGCGAAAACAGGATCACCAACTCCGGCGCAAAGCGTTCGATCCGCTCACGCGCCGCGGCAATTACCGCATCGACTTCGGCGAGCACCTCCGGTGCTGGGTCGACATAACCGACCAGGGGGGTGTGCGACAGGCACTGCAGCAAGGCGCTCATCGCTGTGCTACCCACATCGATTGCGCGGTCGGGCGCAGAAAAGCTGAATGGAGTGAAGGGTTCATGCGGGACGGGCTCCGTAACTGCGTCGGCAGCGCCAGCTACGCCCTCCATTGAGAAGGCGCCGGGGTATGGGTGCCCCCTCGAAAACCGAGGCTGACCGGACGAAGGATATGGAGCGAAATTTCGGCAGGCGCTCCCGCGACTTACGCCGTTATCCCGAAAACGCACGAATGTGTGAGGCGGCCGTCTGCTCTGTCATTGCCGGGCGATCCCCCCGTAATGCCTGCCCCTGGGATGGACCAGGACGAGAGACGGAAACCACTCAATCCGCCCATCACCCACCTTTCCGGGGGAGAAGGCACCCGGGGAACAGGCCCATGCGACGCAGTGCCGAGCCATCTGTCAATGACGGCTCATCATTTAAAATAACAATCGTTGCGCATAAAAAGAGGCATTGCTAGGCTCGCCTCTATCTAGTGATCATTCCCCGGCGATCCCACCTGACAGGTCCGCAGCGCCAATGAATGTTCATGCGAATCGCCACAGGATTCCTGATCGGCCAGCAGCAACGACCAGGCGTCGAATCGACAAGAAGGATTCTCGATATGTCCCCCAGTGCAAGCGACTCCCGCCCAGACGTGCGTATCCAGCGGGCCGATTTCGGCCGCGTCTCGGTATTCTTCGGCGAGAAGAGCGGGAAATACCCTGATGGCAACCAGGTCCTCATCCGGGGCTCGGACACGCGCGCAGCATTCGACACACCCATCGTCTCGAACTTCATCGGAGCCGAGTTCGACTCCACCGAACTCGTGGTCATGGGCCATGTGCACGAAGATCACATGGCAGGCCTGCACCGTATTCCCAGCGCCAGTGTGTACGTACACGATGCTGATCTGCAGGCCGCTCGCAGCTGGAGCGGCATGCTCTCAGCCTTCGGCATGGCGGACAAGGAGCGCGCCGCTGAGATGCTGGACAAGCTTCAGCGTGAGTTCTTCTACGCCCCCCGCCCCGATGCCCAGGGCTATCAGGATGGCATGTCCTGGGACCTTGGCCGCTCAAAGATCCGCGCGTTCCACATGCCCGGCCACACCGCCGGCCACTCGGTGCTGCTCGTCGAACCCGAAGGCCTGCTCTTCATTGGTGACATCGATCTGACCAGCTTCGGGCCCTACTACGGGGATGCCTGTTCAAGCCTTCAGGATTTCCGTCAGAGCCTGAGAAGATTGCCGGATATCCCGGCAAAGGTATGGGTCACGTCCCACCATCGGGGCATCTATACCGACCGCGAGCGATTCCTCACCGACCTTGCCGCGTTCACGGCCAAGATCGACGACCGCGAGCGCAGACTGCTGGCGTTGCTGCGCGAATCGCCGAAAACGCTGGAGCAGTTGGTCGAGCAACGGCTGCTGTATCCCCAAGGCGTTGCGGGCCCATGGGTGGACGATGCCGAGGCCCGGACGATTCTGCAGCACCTGGCCGAACTCCTGGCCGATGGGCGAGTGCGGATGGACGAGGACGGCGTCTATAGGCCCCTGTGACCGGTGCCGCTTCCACGATGCCCCCCTGGCTTGCCGGGAAGACAGGGCCGGACCGGCGGCGAGCGCTGGACTAATTAACACAACATAAGTTGTTTTAATTAGTCTCGATTGCTAGGCTCCTGCCTAGCCGACTGCAAGCACCCCGCGTGCCACGCCATCAGTGATGCACTGGGGCGGAAATCATCTTCCCGGCTGCGGTCCCGAAACAGCTCGCCAACCGATGGCACACGGGATGCTTTATCAGAACATTTTCCCTATGCTGGGCCGCGCCTCGGCCGTCGCGACCAAGGGGCAACCATTTTTTTCAACTGACCTGACGATCTTCTCGAGCACCTATGCCTGACTCCAAAGCCCGCCGTACCACCGGCCCCCAGCACGCGCGCGATAGCGAGTCCGAACCCGTCGCACGTCGAGGCCGACCTGTCGGTGATCACAATGCCAAGCGAGCCGAGCTGCTGGCGGCGGCGATCGCGGTGATCGCTCAGGAAGGTTATGCCGGCGCCTCGATGCGCAAGGTAGCGCAGCACGCCGGGTGCACCACGGGCGCGGTAACCTATTACTTCGCCAACAAGGAAGAAATGGTCAGCGAGGTCGCCCAGAACCTGTTCGACAGGGTCGACGCGCTCCTGGAAATCAATCGCGAGCAGCTCGACTTCAAGTCACTCATCCAACAGTGGCTGGAATGGATCAGTTCCGATGCGCCGGACAACTGGCTGGCGTGGCTCCAATTGCTCACCCACGCTCGTCACGAGCCGGCGTTCGCCAGCGTCATCAAGCAACGCTACGCCCGGTTTCGCGAGGTCTTCACCTCGGTCCTGGAGGATGGGCAGCGCCAGGGCAAGATCCGCGACGATATCGCCGCCGACCTGCTGGCCGACCAGGTGAGCGCCATCAGCGATGGCTGGCTGATGATGCTGCCGATCGAACCCGAGCGTTTCAGCGCGGAACGTGGGCTGGCCCTGCTCGATGCGCTGATCACCCTGATTTCCCCACCGAAGGCATCCAAGCGCTCGTCCAAGGCCAAGGCCAAGGCCACCGCACAGTAACCTGCCCACCGACGGGCTCCGCGCGGGGCCCGACTTTCCCCCTCCTCTCCTGCGGCCCCTTCCCCCTCCATTCGCCTCGCGACCGAGCGTCTTACGCTGCCTGCGCATGCCCGCAGCTTTTTCCTTTGCACGAAATCGAAACTCATGTATTTTGCGTAACGCATGAAATAATAAATAAAACACAACCATGTAGTGAGGGCGAGGATGGACCTGGGAACCAAGGCGCTATCGCTGTCCATGGGGACACGACTGCTTCGTCGCGAACGTCGAGGGACGCCGACCTGCATCACGTTCCTGATGGGTATCTGGCTGACGGTCATGGCGACTCAAGCCGCCGCGGAGAACGTCGTGAAAGTGCACAACTGGGCGGATTACATCGACCCGGACGTGCTGCGTGATTTCGAGCGCGATACCGGTATCAGGGTCGAGTACAGCCAGTTCGCGACTGCGGCAGAACTGGAGGCGGACCTGGCCTCCGGCAAGCGCTTCGACGTCATCGTCCCCACTGATTTCCAGCTTGAGCGCCTGATCAAGGAGCAGCAGCTTCTCGAGCTTGACGTGGCTGATCTGCCGAACCGAGCCGAGGTGAGCGACGAGTTGCTGGCCAAGCTGTCCTCCAAGAGCCGGGCCGACCAGTACGTCACGCCCTACATGTGGGGCACCGTGGGCCTTGTCATCCACGAGCGTGCAGCGTCTCAGGCACTACAGGGGCCAGTCGCCAACAGTTGGAGCATCCTCTTCGACCCGTCCAGTGCAGGCAAGCTGAAAGCCTGTGGCGCGGTCTTGCACAACGAGCCGGAACAGACCCTTTCCCTGTACCTGAACTACCGCGGCAGGAACCTCCGCACCCAGAGCGCCCGTGGCATCGAGCAGGCGACTCGCGAAATCGGCGATCTGGGGATGCCCCTTGGCCCGAAGAACTTCACCGACCTCGTTACCCAGCTTTCCGAAGGCCGGATATGCGCGGCCATAACCTGGAACGGCATCGCTGCCATGGCCAACGACAAGGGCGAGCTCCGTTACAGCATTCCCCTTGAGGGCGGGCTGATGTTCATCGACAGCCTGGCGATTCCCCGCAATGCCCCGAACCGCGAAGCGGCCTACCGCTTCATCGACTACATGCTGCAACCCGGCATTGCTGCGCGAAACGCCAGGGCTACCCACTTCATCCCCAGCTTCGACCTGGATCTCGAACGCAATCGGCGACTGCTTCCCGACCTGGCCATCCCGAGCCAGGAGGAACGCAGGCGGCTGTTCTTCCTGGAGCGGCAGTCCGATTCCCAGAAGCGCGCGATAGACGCCGCCTGGTCCCGACTGAACGCGGACAAGCCGGAGTAAACATCCACGTTCGTAGAGCGTGGACTTGCGCTAGCCCCCCCCTTGAAGGGGGCGAATCCTCCCCCATGCACAAGGCCGCCCCCTTTCGCCTGGCCTGGACCGTAGGGTGCGCTGCGCGCACCGATTCCGGGATCGGCTTCGGCACCACCTCAAACCACCGGTGCGCACGGCACACCCTACCGGATCGGCTTCATCCTGCTAGCTCGGGCATTCGAATCGTCACAGGCAGAGCCCGTGAGGAAAGACTCCCCGCGCTGGTCGGCCGTAACCACTGCCTATTCAAGCAACGCGGCTGCGGACCACCGCAGCCGCGAAGGCCTCTTCCCTCTTCCCGCCATTCTTCGCTTTGCATCGCCTCCGTTGTGGAGTACTTTACGTAACGTCAGTTATTTTAATTAAAACAATAGAGTTGACCGAGGCGAAGATGGATTCAGATAGCAATGAGTTGTCGTGTTCTGCGCGCCAGCGCCGCCGGCTTCTGCAGGCGATTGGAAGCGCGACCCTGGTGGGAGGAATAGCGCTCAGCGGACGAGCCACGGCCCAGGTACTTCGGGCGGGACAGGAAGACGTCCTGGACGTGGTCATCATCGGCGCAGGGCTGGCCGGCCTCACGGCGGCGCGGGACCTGCAACGAGCGGGCTGCGAGTCCTTCGTGGTACTCGAGGCCCGAGACCGCGTGGGTGGACGCACCTACAACCACGACCTGGGCAACGGCGTCGTCTCGGAAGCCGGCGGCCAATGGATAGGCCCTGGCCAGACGGCTATCTTCGACCTGGCCCGCGAGCTTGAGGTCGACACCTTCCCCACCTACTACCAGGGCAAGAACGTGTATCTGGTGGGTGGCGCCACGTATGAGGAAGACCTCACCAGCGGCCAGGGCGCCAGCAACCCGATCACAGAAAAGCTCAATGAGTTGGCGCGGGGCGTCCCCAGCAAGGAGCCCTGGACGGCGGCGGATGCAGCGGCCATCGACAAACTCTCGGTGGGCCAGTGGCTGGTGCAGCAGGGGGTCGACAATCAGGCCAGGCTGAGCTTCGATGCGTCCATCGGACTGACCACCGGCACGCCGCCTTCGAACCTGGCGTTGCTGCACTACCTCTCCCTCATTAACTCCGCTGACTGCAGCATGGAGAGGCTCGAGGGGTTCAAGGGCGGCGCCCAGGAAACCCGCTTTGTCGGCGGCTCCCAGATTCTCAGTATCAGGATGGCGAAGGCCCTGGACGACAGGCTCAGGCTGTCGTGCCCGGTGCGCAGGATTGTCGGCTGGGACCACGACGTCGTCGAACTCCATACCGACCAGGGCATCATCCGCGCCCGCCAGGTCATCGCCGCGCTGCACCCGGCGCTGTGCAACCAGATCGTTTTCGACCCGCCGCTTCCCGATGGACGTGCGCAGCTGCAACGCCTCTGGCCTTCCCACGCCCCCATGCGCAAGACCGTGCATGTCTTCCCGCGTCCGTTCTGGCGGGAACAGGGCCTGAACGGCCAGATCACGCAAGCCGACGGGCCGCTGATCCTCTCCTACGACAACTCGCCCCCGGATGGCAGCGTCGGCGTCCTCAGCGCCTTCGTCAGAAGCGGCCAGCTGCCCCACGACCCCAAGCGCGCCGAGAGCACCCTGTCGGCCATCTACGCGCAGGCACTGGGCGACGAAGCGCTGCACCCTACCCAGTTCCACGACCATGACTGGGGCAAGGTCGATCCCTGGACCCTGACCTGCGTCGGCTCCATCCCGCCGGGCTTCCTGACCAAATGGGGCCAGTACCTGAAGTCTCCGGTCGGTCGCCTGATCTGGTCCGGCACTGAAACGGCCGATCTCTGGGCCAGTAGCATGGACGGCGCCGTGCGCTCCGGCCACCGGGCAGCACTCGAGGCGCTCCAGGCGCTGGTAAAAGCCGGGAGGAGCGCATGATGAAACGAGCCCTTCTTATCGGTGCCGCTGTCATCGCGGCGGGACTGACGACAGCAGCAGCCATTGTCGGTCCGGAGTTGCTGGCTGGATATCGGTTCATGGACGCCCTGGACCGGTACTACGTCGGCTACGAGGCCAATGGTGGTGCCTGGCCGCAGATCCAGGACTCCTGTGCGCTCTGCCATGGCGTCAACGGCCAGCCCCGGGATGCGCAGTACGCAGCCCTTGCCGGTCAGCCGACGTCCTATATCGAAGCCCAGTTACACGCCTTCGCCGAAGGCCGTCGTCACAGCGCGCAGATGGGGCCACTGGCGGCGAACCTGAGCGACGCCCGGATCAAGTCCCTGGCGGACTACTTCTCCCGCCAGACACCAGATACGACTGAGGCACCCGAGCGGGACGACGCCCTGGCAAAGCGTGGGCAGGCAGTCGTCGCGGCCAAGGGATGTATTGCGTGCCATGGCGAGAATCTATCCGGCGGCCCCCTCGGCCCCCGCATCGCCGGACAGGGCGCGGGCTACCTGGCGGACCAGTTGCAGGCCTTCAAACAAGGCCAGCGCCAGGACCCCAGCCAGGCCATGAACGCCATGGCCAGCTCGCTATCGGATGAGGAGCTCAAGGCCACGGTCCACTACCTCTCCGGCCTGGCCCCAGCGCAGTCCCGCAGCGCCCACTGACCCACTGGCGAGCAGGGACGCTCGCCATCGCCCACCCGACCAACACCCTCTGAAAACCACCCACGCCCCTGCGACCGCAGGTCGGCTGAATTTTGCGTAACGATCTTTTTCCATAACAACTGTTGCGCAAATGTTTTCAGCGGATTACAGTCCTGCAAAACAACAAAAGCTTCAGGAGCTCAGCTCATGAAAGACTCCACAAGCCGCCCCGGTCCCAGCGACGGTTTCGCCGTCTTTACGGACGTTCCCGGTGGCTCACCCTCCCCCCTTGCTTGCCGCCGAACCATCCGGTTTCGACACACCGATGAGCAGCACAGTCAGCGCCTGAACTCGGCAGGGAGCAGAACCAACCTGAACCTGGTTGTGTCCGCTCGCGACTTGCCCCTGCCAGGCATTCCCCATTCGGCTCTTCAGGAGTCGTCATTGATGGGGCTCATCGCTTCTGAAGCCGATTCCATCAATCAATTGCCCTGCTTGTTCTGACAGGCACTGAGATATTCATGAGCAATCATCATTACGACACTTTGATTATTGGCGCAGGCCTGTCCGGAATTGGCACTGCCTGCCATATAACCGAAGAGTTTCCGGGAAGAAGCCTTGCCATCCTGGAGCGCCGCAATTGCATCGGTGGGACGTGGGATCTTTTCCGTTACCCGGGAATCCGCTCTGACTCGGACATGCTCAGCTACGGCTACAAGTTCCGCCTCTGGGACAGTTCCAAGATTCTCGCCGATGGCGCATCACTCCGCCGTTATATCCAGGACACAGCGGCAGAATATGGAATCGCCGATAAAGTCCATTACGGCCTCAAGACCACCAGCGCAAACTGGTCAAGCCAACAGCGCCTATGGCAAGTGACTGCCCTGCATGAACCCAGCGGCAAAATAAAACACTACAGTTGCAATTACCTTGTGTGCTGCACCGGCTATTACAACCACGATGAGGGTTTCCTCCCCAAGTTCCCGGGCGAAGAGAACTTCAAAGGCATCAGGATTCACCCGCAACACTGGCCTGAAGACCTGTACTACAAGGGCAAGAAAGTTGTAGTGATCGGTAGCGGTGCCACCGCAGCCACGCTGATTCCGGCCATGGCGGACACCGCCGGGCATATCACCATGCTGCAACGCTCCCCTTCCTATGTTTACTCATTGCCATCGGTCGACAAGCTGACCACCGCATTGGCCCGCATCATGCCGGCAAGCTGGGCGAAAGGGTTGGCACGCAAGCGCAATATCCTGATGTACCGCGCCGCCTACATTGCGTGCCGGCAATGGCCGAGGCTGATGCGCACAATCATCCTCTCCCATGTCCGCAAGCAAGTCGGCCCGAATGTCGACATGCGTCATTTCACCCCCAAGTACATGCCCTGGGACGAGCGTCTTTGCGCCGTACCCGATGGCGACCTGTTCAAGTCTCTGCGCAGCGGGAAAGCGTCCGTTGAGACCGACCACATCGAGCGTTTCACGGATAAGGGAATTCTCTTGAAGTCCGGCAAGGAACTGGAGGCCGACATCATTATCGCGGCGACCGGACTCAAGCTGCAGATACTGGGTGGAATGACGCTGTCGATCGATGGCACCCCGTATCCGGTAGGCGAACAAATGACCTACAAGGGTGTATTGCTGGAAAACCTGCCTAACCTGGCGTGGATATTCGGCTACACGAACATCTCCTGGACACTGAAAGTCGGCCTCGCAGCCAAGTATCTTTGCCGGTTGTTCAGGCATATGGAGAAGAACAACTTCGAAGTCGTCACGCCATACGATCACGAACACAATGCACTGAATGACGGAATCATGAATTCCATGAAGTCCGGATACATTCAACGCGATCAACACTTCCTCCCGCGCCAGGGTAAATCCTACCCCTGGCATGTGTTCATGCATTACGGCCGAGACAAGAAGATGCTGTTGAAAGACGCAGTCGAAGACAGCCGCCTGAAGTTTCTGCCTGCCAGGCAGGATGCATACAAAGCACAACCCTCGCGAGTTGCCGGTTGAATAACCGGCTTTCGCGAAAGCGCACGCCACCACGCCATTAACTGCCGGCCCGAGACAGGGCAAGTCTGGCAATAAGTACCCATGAAAATAAAAGGCGAAAACACCATGCACGGCCAAATGATGACGCTGCCGCTGATCGTCTCTTCCCTGCTGGAACATGCAGAGCGCTATCACGGCGACACCGAGATCGTCTCCCGCACGGTCGAAGGTACGCTTCACCGTTATACCTATGCCCAAGCGCATCTGCGTGCCAGGAAAGCGGCCAATGCCCTGAAGAAGCTCGGCGTTCAACAGGGCGACCGCGTCGGCACCCTGGCGTGGAACGGCTATCGCCATTTCGAGTTGTACTACGCAATCTCCGGCATGGGGGCGATCACCCACACCATCAATCCGCGCCTGTTCCCGGAACAGATCAGCTGGATCGTGAACGACGCCGAAAACTGCGTCGTGTTCTTCGACCTGAGCTTTGCATCGCTGGTCGAGTCCATCGCCGCGCACTGCCCGAGCCTGAAGTACTGGGTCGCCATGACCAGCCGTGTGCACATGCCGGCCCTGAGTATCCCGAACCTGCTCTGCTATGAAGATCTGCTGGCTGAAGAGTCAGACGACTTCGCCTGGCCGCAACTCGATGAGAATTCAGCCGCCGCCCTTTGCTACACCTCGGGGACCACGGGCAACCCCAAAGGCGTGCTCTACTCCCACCGCTCCACCCTGCTGCACGCCCTGTCCAGTTCGCTTCCGGACGCCCTGGCCCTCTCCGGCCGAGACGTGGTCGCACCCGTGGTGCCCATGTTCCATGTCAATGCCTGGGGGCTTCCGTACTCGGCGCCGCTAGTGGGCGCCAAGCTGGTGTTTCCGGGCGCCGCCCTGGATGGCGAAAGCGTCTTCGAGCTGTTCGAGAGCGAGGGCGTCACCTTCTCTGCCGGTGTACCGACCGTATGGCTGGCCGTACTGCAGTACATGCAGAAGAACGGCACGAAGCTTTCGAGCGTCAAGCGCATGGTTGTCGGTGGCGCGGCCTGCCCGCCGGCCCTGATGAAGAGCTTCGAAAAGGAATTCGGCATCAAGATCCAACATGCCTGGGGCATGACGGAAATGTCGCCAATGGGCACCGTCAGTACACTCAAGGCATCGCACCTCAAGCTGAGCGACGAAGCGCGCTTCGCCATCGACGTCAAGCAGGGCCGTCCACCTTTCGGTATCGACTTGAAGATCGTCGACGACGACGGCAATCCCCTGCCCCGCGATGGCAAGACCTCAGGCGCGCTGCTGGTTCGTGGCCACTGGGTGATCAACCAGTACTTCCGCAAGGGCGACAGCGCACTGGTGGACGGCTGGTTCCCCACTGGCGATGTGGCCACCCTGGACCAGGACGGTTTCATGCAAATCACCGACCGCGCCAAGGACGTGATCAAGTCCGGCGGCGAGTGGATCAGCTCCATCGAACTGGAAAACATCGCCATGGCTCATCCGGCGGTCGCCGAAGCCGCTGCGCTGGGCATCGCCCATCCGAAATGGGATGAGCGGCCATTGCTGGTGGTCGTGAAGAAAACGGACCAGGGCGTCAGCCGCGAGGAAATCCTGGCCCAGTATCCAGGCAAGGTCGCCAGATTCTGCATTCCCGATGACGTGGTGTTCGTCAACGAAATTCCACACACCGCTACCGGCAAGATCAGCAAGGTGCAATTGCGTGAACAGCTGCGCGAGTACCGCTGGCCGACCGCCAACCCGGCCCAGGCCTGAGGTGGCACCATGACGACCCACGCGCAAGCCTTCACTCGCGTCATCCATCCCACTCGGGGCCGTTGGGCAAGCGAACTGCTCAACCTGCTGCTGCGCATCTCGGTGAAGTCGCGGCATGGATTGCACATCGACATTCCGAAACTGCGTGAAAAATTCCGCCAGCTGAATCGCCAGGCCCCTCGTGCCCTGGCTGACGTGCAACGCGAAAGCGTGGATTGCAACGGCGTTGCTGCCCAGTGGCTGTCGCCCAAGGGTTGCCGCCAGAACCGGGTACTGCTCTATATCCATGGCGGCGCATTTGTGGCTTACACGCCCGATGTGTACGCCGCCATGGTGGCGTCCTGGTGCCGCCCTCTGAAGACCCGGGCGCTCCTGCTGGATTACCGCCTGGCCCCCGAACACCCCTATCCCACTGCGCTGCAAGAGTGCCTCGCCGCCTACCAGTGGTTGCTGGATCAGGGCATCAAGGCCAAGGACATCGTCATCGCTGGCGATTCCGCTGGTGGCAACCTGGTCATGGCCACGCTGCAGCACCTCAAGGCTGGCGACCAGCCGCTGCCTAGCTGCGCGGTGCTGCTCTCGCCTTTCCTAGACTTCACCCTCAGTGGCGCAAGCGCGCTGGGAAATGCGCCGCACGACCCGATCTTCAACCTGGCCTTCGCAGTTGGGATACGTGGTTTCTACGCACCCGCCGAAACCTATTCGCAACCGTCGGTATCGCCCCTGTTCGGGGACTTCAGTGGCCTTCCACCGTTGCTGTTCCAGGTGGGCAGCACGGAGATGCTGCTGGATGACTCCGTGCGGGCCGCAGCCTTGGCCGACGCCGCCGGCGTGCCAGTGCGGCTGGAGATCTGGAAGCGGCTTCCCCATGTCTTCCAGATGATCGCTGCCCTGCCCCAGGCCCGTGCAGCCGCCAAGCGCATCCTGAGCTTCGTCAACGACCACACGGACTGGGATGGCTAACGGGTCGGCAATCAAGCTGCCCACCTCCTTCCTGGCCCCCCCCTATTCGAGACCCGCAAAGATGGAATTCGACTACATCATCGTTGGCGCCGGCTCTGCCGGCTGCGTCCTGGCCAACCGGCTGAGCGCCAATCCCGAAACCCGCGTCTGCCTGCTGGAAGCCGGCCCGGAGGACAGCTCGCCACTGATCCACATCCCGGTCGGCATGGCGGCGATCCTGCCGACGCGCCACGTCAACTGGGCTTTCCACACCGTCGCGCAACCGGGGCTGGGCGGGCGCATCGGCTACCAGCCGCGCGGCAAGGTGCTGGGCGGCAGCAGCTCGATCAACGGCATGATCTATATCCGTGGTCACCAGAGTGACTTCGATGATTGGCAGGCGCTGGGCAACGAAGGTTGGTCCTTCGCCGATGTACTGCCCTACTTCCGCAAGAGCGAGATGCACCACAGCGGCAATAGCGAATTCCATGGCGGAGATGGCGAGCTGTACGTCAGCCGCGCCCATCGCCACGCCGCTACCGAGGCTTTTGTCGAAGCCGCGATCAACGCTGGCCACCGCTTCAACCCCGACTTCAATGGCGTGCAACAGGAGGGGGTCGGTTACTACGATGTGACTATCCGCGACGGCCGCCGCTGGAGCACCGCCACGGCCTTCCTCAAACCGATCCGTGAGCGCAGCAACCTCACCGTGCTCACCGGCGCCCACGCCGAGCGCGTCCTGCTCAACGGCAAGCAGGCCGTCGGCGTGCAGGTCCTGGTCAAGGGCGTGCACATGCAACTGAAGGCGCGCAAGGAGGTCCTGCTGGCCGCTGGTGCCTTCGGCAGCCCGCACCTGCTGATGCTCTCCGGCATAGGTCCGGAGTCGGAACTCAAGCCCCAGGGCATTGCCGTGCAGCATGAACTGCCGGGCGTCGGCCAGAACCTGCAGGATCACCCGGACGTCGTGCTTTGCTACAAGAGCAGCGACACCTCGCTGCTGGGCTTTTCCGTCACTGGCAGTCCGAAAATGAGCAAGGCCCTGTTCGAGTACCTGCGCCGTCGGCGTGGCCCGCTGGCGAGCAACTGCGCCGAAGGTGGCGGCTTCCTCAGGACCGATGCGAACCTGGCGCGCCCGGATATCCAGTTGCACTCGGTGATCGGCACGGTCGACGACCACAACCGCAAGCTGCATTGGGGCCATGGGTTCAGCTGCCACGTCTGCGTGCTGCGGCCCAAGAGCATCGGCAGCGTCGGCCTGGCCTCCGCCGATCCGAGCGCGGCACCGCGTATCGACCCGAACTTCCTGAGCCACGACGATGATGTGCAAACCCTGCTCAAGGGCTATCGGATGGCCCGCGAGATCGTCAACCAGGCCCCCATGGCACGCTTCGGCCTCAAGGACTTCTACAGCGAGGACCTGCACAGCGACGAGCAGCTGATCGAGCTGCTGCGCCAGCGTACCGACTCCATCTACCACCCGGTCGGTACCTGCAAGATGGGCCAGGACGAAATGGCTGTTGTCGACAGTCAACTGCGCGTGCGGGGTATCGAAGGGCTACGGGTGATCGACGCCTCGATCATGCCGACCCTGGTCGGCGGCAACACCAACGCAGCGTCCATCATGATCGCCGAACGCGGCGCCGAGTGGGTTGCCTCGGCTTGAGGCGAGTGAGCATCCACGCTCCCGGAGCGTGGATGTTCCACATTGGCTCGCGACACATCCCACCGTAGGGTGGACATCGCTCTTCATGTCCACCATCGAGCCCGATCCCAGCTCCGCTGGTGCGCGCGGCGCACCCTACCGAAAACGCCCATCCTCCTTGCGCCCCCTCCATATCTCCGAAGGTCGTCACAGCCCGTTGTAGGAAGGCATCACGTCGGGGCACGCACGCCCCGCCGTAGTGACAAGGATGGGTCGGGCGGCGTTCCGCGAGCGGAGCGAAACCCATGCTGGCGTGCACGGGATTCGATGGGTTTCGTACCTCAACCCATCCTACGGTCAGAGGCACACCCAGGTAACGCCCATTCTCCTTGAGCACACGTCGCTCAGCCTCAAAAAAAAAGCGCCCCGAAGGGCGCCAAAAGCGGAATCGTGAGCGGATACAGACGGAGAATCAGCGCAGCAGCAGACGCAGCAGGCCCTGGGTCAACCGGCCGTAGGGCGGCTTGAGCAGGAAGCTGCCATTGAAGCGGGCCTGATAGAAGATCGGCCGCATCTTGCTGAAGGTCTGGAAGCCCTCTTCGGCGTGGTAATGCCCCAGCCCCGAGTTGCCTACCCCACCGAACGGCAGGTTTTCCTGCAGCACGTGCAGCATCACGCTGTTGACCGATACACCGCCGGAAAGCGTCTGCCTCAGCACCTGCTGGACACGCCCCGAATCCTCATCGAAGAGGTACAGCGCCAACGGCCGCTCATGGGCGTTGATGTAGTCCACGGTCTCTTCCAGCTGGCGATAGCTGAGCACCGGCAGCAAGGGGCCGAAGATCTCTTCCTGCATGATCTGCATGTCGTCGCGCACGTTGAACACCAGGTGCGGGGCCAGCTTGCCGGCGCGGCGCGCTTCCTCCGCATCAGCCAGCGCCACCACCCGCGCGCCCTTCTCGCGGGCATCGGCCAGCAGGGCCTCGACGCGCGTCAGTTGGCGGGCGTTGATCATGCAGCTGTAGTCGGGGTTGGCCCCCAGCGGCTTCGGGTAGTAGCGGGCGACGGCAGCCTTGGCGTGCTCGATGAAACCGGCCTCACTGCCTTCGGGCAGGAACAGGTAGTCCGGCGCCACGCAGGTCTGCCCGGAGTTCAGGCACTTGCCCCAGAGAATGGTCTCGGCGGCGCGCTGCAAGGAATACCCCGGCGCCACCAGGGTCGGCGACTTGCCGCCCAGCTCCAGGGTCACCGGCGTAAGGTTCTCGCTGCAGTTGCGCATGATCTGCCGGCCAACTTCCGGAGACCCGGTGAAGATCAGATGATCGAACGGCAGGCGGGAGAACTGGTCGTTGATGCCGGGCCACGGCTGAATCACCGCCACCAGGTCCTGGCTGAAACGCTGGCCGAGCAGGCGCGCCAACAGCGCCCCATAACGGCTGGAGTCGCTGGCGATCTTGATCATGGCGCGGTTGCCGGCGGCCAGCGCCCCGCAAAGCGGCCCCAGGGTCAGGTACAGCGGATAGTTCCAGGGCGCGGCGATACCGATCACCCCGAGCGGCTGCGCGAGGAGCGCGGCACGTCCGGGCTGGAACCAGATCCCGACGCCGCGCCGTTGCGGCTTCATCCATCGCTTCAGGCACTTGAGCGCATGGTTGATTTCGCTGACCAGGCCAAAGATGTCCAGCAGCTTGCTCTCATGCACGGAGCGGTGACCGAAGTCGGCGGCAATGGCCGCGGCGATCTCATCGGCGTTGTCCAGCACCAGTGCCTTGAGGGCCTGCAGGTTGGCGCGGCGATCCTGATACGACGGATAACGTTCACGGGCGAAGGCCGCACGCTGACGGGTGAAGAGCTGGCGCATCTGTTCGACGGCCGGCCCGACTTGTTCGATCGACATGGGAATATCTCCGGGGGCTCGGGCCAGGGCGTCAGCGCGCGCGAACGACTTGCGCCTTCGCGCGTTCGAAGGCGAGGTAGGAGTAGTACATCTGCATCATCATGAAGGCCCAGGTTGACAGCGCGAGCGTCAGGAACACCATTTTCGTATCGTCACCGGGAATCGGGAAAAAGTCGTAGATGCAGGCGACGGCCAGCCCGAGCACCGCGGCCACGGTCAGACCCAGCGCGTGCAGCTTCTCGCCCATGCTCGCCAGTTTGCAGATGAAATAGGCGAGGTATACCGAGTAGGCCGTCCACATGATCACGTAGAAGTAAGGCAGCGGCTTGACCATGAAGTCGGCCTTGATCAGAACGAAGGTTCCCGCAAAGGTGACCGCGAAGATGGCAGCGTCCTTGAACACCGATGGCTTGAAGTCATGGGTGACGGCCATCAGGCCGAGGACCGCGACGATGGGAATACCGAAGCCCCGGGAAAACGCATCGCAAAAGAAGGAGATGCTGTAGGAAACCTTCGACTCCGTCAGGAGATAGATCAGGAAGTTGGTTGCGGAGAACCCCACGATCAGGCACTCGAGGCCCAGTAAGAAGTTGCGTCTGCGGAGAAATTTGACCCCGAAAGTCGCTCCCGAGATCACCAGCAGGACGCACGTCAGCAACGCAAGAATATCTCTGAGTTCCATGGCAATAGTCTCAATCAGGTCGTGAAATCCGCTACGTCACTTCGCCGACGGGGCGAGTGCAGCGAGGTAGTGGGAGAGCGCCTTGCGATCGTCCGGAGACAGGCTCCCGGTAACCGCTTTCATCGCACCGGTGGGGTCGACTCGCCGGCCCTCGGCAAAGGCATCCAGCTGCGCCCGGAGGTAGTCAGCCCCCTGCCCGGCCAGGCGCGGGAACTGCGCTTGCCCCATCAGTGCCGCGCCATGACAGGCCGTGCATCCCCCGGCTGCCACCAGCTTCTCGCCTTTCGCCCGCAAGCCGGGATCGGGCTGGAACCCGTGGTTCTCGCTGGCCGGCTGCCGGGCAAAGTAGTCCGCCAGACGTTTGATCTCGTCTTCGCTCAGGCTCTTTGCCAACGGTCCCATGTTCGGGTAGGTCCGCTGCCCATGGGCGAAGCTGTGGAGCTGCGCCGTCAGGTAGGCCGCTGGCTGCCCCGCCAGGCTCGGATAACGCTGGTGCTGCGAGCTGCCCTTGGCGCCGTGGCAGCCCGTGCAGGCATCGGCCACCTGCGGCCAGGGTCCTTCGGCCTCATAGGCCTTGGTGGTGGTTTCGATATGGTCCTGCAGGTAGTAGAGGCCGACGAGGTCGCGCCCGAACAGGGCCGCCAGAATGGCGAGCAGAACGCCTGTGCCCAGCAGTAGTTTCTTCTTCATTGCCGCCCCCTATGCCCGACGCAAGGAACTGAGCGCATGCAGGGCGCTCTGGTGACCCGAGCGCACGGCGCCGTCCATATAGCCCGCCCAGATCTCGGCGGTCTCCGTACCCGACCAGAAGAGGTTGCCGCAGGGCGGTCGCAGGGACTCGCCATGGGTGGTCCAGAAACCCGGCGGAATCGCGGAGACGCAGGTGATGCTCCAGGGATCGGCCTGCCCCCAGTCGTGGTCGTAATAGGCAATGGGGCTCAATGCCTCCTCGCCCAGGGATCGCGCGTAGATTTCCGTCAGGACACGCTGCGCGGCCTGGTGGTCGGAGGGCACCTGGGCGTTGACGATGAAGGCGTTGATGACGCCGATTTCCCCACCCGGCGGCGAGTTGTCCCAAGCCCAGAGCACGGGCCCCTTGACCTGGATGGTGTGTCCGTTCAAGCCGTGCTCGCGCCAGAACGGCCGCTTGTAGACCATCGCGGTCTTGCGGGCCGGACTGTGGGCCGGCCAGGCGCGCTGCAGGGCCGCGCGGCCCTCGGGCAGCGGCGGATCGAAACGGACCTGGTTGCACAGGGCCGGGTGGATGGCCACGATCACGCGGCGAGCGCGGATTTCACCCTCGTCTGTGTGCAGCGTGACGACTTTGCGGTCCCAGCCGGAAATCTCGCGGACCGGGCACGACAGGCGCACCTTGTCGCCGAGCTGCGCTGCCATCTTGGTGCACAGGATCTGCGAACCACCGACCAGGCGGGTGCCCTGGGCACTGTCCTTGATCGAGTCGAGCTTCATGTAGTCGCAGCTCGCCGAATTGACCATCGACAGGAAATGCAGAAACCCCATCTTGGCCGGCGGCACGCCGCAGGTGAGCGTGAAGCTGGTATCCCAGCCCGAACGGTCCTCGGGCTTGATGTTCTGCTGCGCCAGCCAGTCGCCTGCCGAGAGCTTGTCCAGTTCGGCGGCCCTCGGGGATTTCCAGGGCGCGCCGGAGGGCACGTCGCGGGACAGCTCGCTGAGCTTGGCGGCGACAGTCTCATCGGTGCCGAAGGTGCCCTTCAGGTCGATCGCCAGGCGCCCTCTCTCGCCACCCAGGATCACGGTCTTGCCCTCGCAGTAGGTCGGGAAGGTCCCCACCTCCAGCTCGCGGGCGAGATCCGCCACGGCCGTCTGGCCGGGCCCGATCCACTGGCCGCCCACTTCGGAGATGTAGCCCGAACCCAGGTCGTGATTGAGCACCCTGCCCCCGACCCGGTCCCGCGCCTCCAGCACCACGAAGGATTCGCAGCCCGCCTGTTGCAAGTCGCGAGCCGCGGTCAGCCCGGCGATCCCCGCGCCAATGATGGCGAGGTCGAGGATGCCATCCTCCTGACCACGAGCGGTTTCCGGGCTTTCGCTGGCGCTCGCCAGTCCCACGCGCAGGCCGAGGCCGCCCACGGCCGCCGAGGCGCCGGCAAGCTTCAGCAGTAGCCGCCGATTCAGTTCGAACGTTGAAGTTGAGGTGGGCTTGTCAGCCATACAGGGAGCCTCACGCAATTGTTGTTTGTATTCGTCACTCACCGGTGGACGGCAGTGCGGCATCGGGAAAACAGCAAGCGGGCTGGCTCAGGCGCCGAGCGGGCTGAGGGCCAACCTGCGCCGCAATTGCACGCCGAACATGACCATCCACAGGGGGAAGATCAGCACGACGACAACCAGCAGGGCGGCAGTGAACGCCTCCAGCTCCTGGAACAACCCAGCGATGAAGTAGAGCCCGAAGCACCAGCCGACGAGCTTCAGCGGCAACAGGATCGACGCCCCCCAGCCCGCGTTCTTCAGGTGGCCACCAACCACCAGGCCCCAGAACAGGACAACGGGGCCTTCGCACCACCACAGGCCGCGCTGACTGCCGACCGCGATGGTCGTCCAGGCGGTCTCGGCGGCGGCCTTCGCGGCCTCCCCGCCTACCGCGTGGAGTGCCGCGAGCGGATTCAGCACGGACAATTGCAGCCCCGCACCGACCACCCCCAGCACGACATAGGTGGTGATGGCCAGCGCGGCCATATCACCCAGGGCGCCCGCTTCTTTGCGAAAGCGGCTCCAGAGGTAGCCACCGATCGCCAGCAACGGCAGGTAGAAGCCCAGGACGTCGGCGAACATCGACAGTCGAAAGTATTCCCTCGCCTCGGCAGGCAAGGTCAGCATCGACGCCCCTTGCAGCGTCACCGCCATGTCGCCGTGGGTCACCATGAGCATGAAGCCCACGTTCAGGTAGGCGAAGATGCCGCCGAGGATCGCGGCCCAGGCCGTTACGCGTACGGCCTCGTTCGAGCAGGTATTCATAGGATCTCCAGGGATTGGAAACAGAGGGTCGAAGCCGAGGCCATGGCCACGGCGGTGACCATCGGCGTTAGCGGTCAGTCAATGGCGGCGCTACGCACCTTGCGGTTCACATAACGGTCCAAACCGTTCGCCCCCATCAGCGCAGCCTTGATGGCGCACCACTGCAGCGGCTCGGGGAGCGTGGAAGGCGTCTTGTGGCGCAACGCCGCCAGCAGCGGGTGTTCGATGCCGCCGATCCGCTCGGCCAACAGGTGGCCGACGAGGGACTGAGTGCCGACCCCGTGCCCCGAGCAGCCGGCGGTATAGAGGATGTTCTGCTGGGCCCCGGTTGCCCCCACCACCGGCAAGGCGTCGTAGGCCAGGCTGATGTAGCCGCTCCAGCACGCGCGGATGGCAATGCCCCGCAAGGTTGGGAAACGGTCGTTCAGGGCCTGCACCAATGCGCCATAGGCCGCCGTGTCCGGCTGGTTCGGCGTGCGCGAGCCATAGGCATAGCCAAGCTGCTTGGTCGTGACCAGGAGCGTGTCGCGCGCCGTCAGGCGGTGGCTTTCCATGGTCCAGTGCGGCGTCACGATGCCCTCTCGGCTCGACCAGCCGAGGGAGGCCAGTTGCGCCCTGGACAGCGGTTCGGTTTCGATCGCGGAGACCCGCAACGGCGCCACCTTGTCCCGCAGCAGGCCGAGCTGCGGCGTATAGGCATTGGTGGCGAGCACCATGAACGGCGCGCTGGCCGTGCCCCGCGCGGTCTTGCAGGTGATGGTCGGGCCTTCGCTGTAGGACTGCAGGGCGGTCTGCTCGTACAGCCTCACACCGGCCTGGAGTGCCGCGCGCCGCAACCCCATCACGTACTTGCCGGGGTCCAGCGTGCCGCCATGCTGCAGGCAGCCAAACAGGAAGGCCGGCGGAATGCCCCGCGCCCGCAACTCTGCGGAATCCAGGAAGCGCGTGATGGAGCCCAGCTTCGCGCCCAGCTCCATGTCGTGCCGCAGCTTCTTCTCCTGGGAGGGATGCACCGCCGCACGGATGATCCCGCTCGGATTGTAGTCACAGTCGATGGCGAGTTCGCGGAGCCTTCTTTCGACATAGGCAACGCCCTGGTCGTAGAAGGAGACGATCTTCTTCGCCTGCTCGAGACCTATGCGCTTGAGGAAGAACTCGAACTCGACGCCCATGCTGCCGGCGAGATAGCCCGCATTGCGGCCACTGGCACCAAAGCCGGCGAACTCCTGTTCGAGGACGATGACTTCCGCCCCCAAGGATCTGAGTTCCAGTGCGGTGGACAGACCGGCGAAGCCGGCACCGATCACGATCACGTCGGCGCTGACATCACCCTCCAGCTCCGGCTGCAGATCGTCCGGACGCTCCACCCACCCACCGAGGAGGCGAAACCGAGCCGCTCCAGGGGTGCCCTTGATTGTTTCGCTGAGATTAGTCGCAGACATGGACGTCTCTCCTCTCAACCCGGAATCCGGCCGGTGGCGGTTGTGCCACGCAACTGGGCCATCAACTCGCCGCACTGGGCGGTCCCCGCACAGCCGCCACTGGAGCGGTCGCGTCTCTTGGAGCCATTCATGGACAACCTCCTGGGATTCTTTTGTTGTTTTGTCGAACTCTACTGCCGCACTCTATTTTACGCAACATCTGTTATGTAATTAATCCGCACGTTCTGAATACGGCCTGGTCCGCTGATTCACGGAGAAAAAAGAAGGGGTCGGTTGACCCCTTAAAAAGTCGCAGCAACAACGCTGTGCCAGCGGGCGGAGCGACGCCGATCCGTCAGTCCTCCCGCCGAGGCGTCATGGCGCCAGCAGCGGGACCACGCCCCGCCGGGAAAACAGCAGCGGAGCATCCTGGTCAACGAACAGCGCAGCCGTAAGCGAAACACCTTCGGCGGTGCGCTGCTCCTCGAACGTGCGGCCGCCGTCCCGGCTGCTCACCATCAGGCCATCCAGTCCGACCGCGACCACCTGCTGGCCCGACACGGCGATCGACGTGATCGAGCTCTTGCTCTCAAGGGCGACACGCTGCCACGTCGTGCCGTCTGCCGAGCCGTGCAGCAGGGTGCCGCGTTGGCCGCCCACCAGCAGGCTGCCGTCGGCCAGCACCGCCCCGCTCCACAGCGTGCCCTCGTAGCCGGTGGCCAGGTAACGCCAGGTCTTGCCACGATCATCGGAGCGCAGCAGCTGGCCCCGCTCGGCGGTCGCATAAACGCTGCCGTGACCATCGGCAAACAGGCCCATCAGATTGAGGTCGGCCCGGCTGTACCCTGGCGGGGCCTGCAAGGTCCGCTCATTCCAGGTCTTGCCACCGTCCTCGGTGGTCAGCACCAGGGACCAGAGCCCCACCGCGACGCCACGCCGCGCATCGAAGAAATGCACGGCGAACAGCGGCCGGTCTTCCTCGCTGGACAGGCGTTGGATGTCCCAGGTTTCGCCGCCATCGCCCGTGGCCAGGATCGCGCCCCACTGGCCGACCGCCCAGCCATGGCTGGCGTCGGCGAAGCTCACCCCGGTGAGTGGTGTGGACAGCGGCATGGAGCGCGCCTGGCGGAAGCTCCGCCCCTGGTCGTCCGACAGCAGGACCATGCCGTGGTCACCGACGGCCACCACCCGGTCCATCGCCCGGCTGGCGTCCAGCAGCATGGCCTGGGCGGCGTTGCTCGCGGAGGGCGCCGCTACCGGCTGCAACGCGGCGGCCTGTACGGAAGCCAGGGGCATCAGGGCGGCCAGCGCGGCGCCCAGGAGTGTGTTCAGGTATCCCATGCTTCTCTCCTCAGTGCGCCAGCGCGCCGATCATGCGCACCGGGCGCTTGCGCGGGAACGCGCGCTCCAGCCACACGGCGAAGGCCGGCAGCACCGTCATGGCCATGACCATGTTGACCATGAACATGAAGGCCAGCAGCTTGCCCATGTCGGCCTGGAACTTGAGGTCGGAGAAGGCCCAGGTGGCCACGCCGACTGCCAGGGTGATGGCGGTGAAGATGGTCGCCACGCCCACTTCCAGCAGCGAATGCTCCACCGCCTTGACGATGGGCTGGCCGTGGGCCTGGTGCAGCTGGATGCGGTTGTAGATGTAGAAGGCGTAATCGACGCCAATCCCCACGGCCAGGACCATCACCGGCAAGGTCGCGATGGTCAGGCCGATCTGCAGCTCCTTCATGAACCAGTAGCCGATGAAGGTACCGATGGTCAGCGGCAGGCAGCACACCAGTACCGCCCGCAGGTCGCGATAGACGACGAACACCAGCAGCGCGATGGCGGCATAGACGTAGAGCAGCATCGGTGTTTCGCTCTTCTCCACTTCCTCGTTGATGGCCGCGATAACCCCGGCGTTGCCCGAGGCCAGCCGCACGGCGATACCCGGCATGGGGTACTCGCTGCGGAACGCCTTGGCGGCCTCGATCACCCGGTTGATGGTGGTGGCCTTGTGGTCCGCCAGGTACAGGTGCACGGCGGTCATGCTGCAATCGCCGCGCATCAGCCCCGGGATGCGCGCCACTTCGGCCGCCAGCGAGGAGTAGTTCATCGGATCGATGGGCACCGCGCTCATCTTCGGGTTGCCCTCGTTGTAGCCCTCGTTGAACTGGCGCATCGCGGTGGAGAAAGAAGCGACCGACAGCACGCCGGGCACACTCTCCATCGCCCAGACGAAGCGATCCTGGTACTGCCCCAGGGCGATGTCCTCACAGGCCGCTGCAGCCCCCTCGCCCGCCGCCTCTGGCCGGACGTCGAAGACCACGCTGAGCCAGTCCAGGCCGATGTCGTAGTTGCCGGCGATGGCCACCGCATCACGATTGAAGCGCGAATCCTCGCGCAACTCCGGCGCCCCTGCCTGCAGCGTGCCGACGACCCGGTCATGGCTTTGCCAGACCGCCGCGGCGAACACCAGCCCGGCCGCAATCAGTACCAAGCGGGCATTGCGCCACTCGGCAAGACAGGCCAGGCCGTGCAGCCAGCGGGTGCGGCGCTCACGGGACTTCTCCTCGGCGGCGGCGTAGCGGCCGTCGACCTTCAGCATCGAGGCCACCAGCGGCAGCATCACCAGGTTGGTGATGATCTTGTAGGCCACGCCGAGGGACGCAGTGATGGCCAGTTCGCGCACCATGGGAATGGGGATCAGCACCAGGGTCACGAAGGAAACGAAGGCCGTCACCAACGCCAGGGTGCCGGGAATCAGCAGGCCGATGAAACTTGAGCGTGCCGCCGCCTCGACGCTCTTGCCGATGGCGATTTCGCGGACGATGAAGTTGATCTGCTGCACGCCGTGGGATACGCCGATGGCGAACACCAGGAAGGGCACCAGCACGGCGAGGGGATCGAGGCCGTAACCCAGCAGGCGCAAACTGCCGAACTGCCAGACCAGCGAACTCAGTGAACAACCCAGGGCCAGCAGGGTGAAGCGCAGCGAGTGGCAGTACCAGTAGACCGCCGCCGCCGTCAGCAGCAAGGCCAGCAGGCAGAACTCCAGCACCGCCGAGGCGCCATCGGCGATATCGCCGATCTGCTTGGCGAAACCGATGATCTGGATTTCGAACCCGGCGTCCTCGAACTGCTGGCGAATCTGCTTTTCCAGCACCCTGTTGTAGGCCACGTAGTCCAGGCGCTCGCCCTTGGCGTCGTACTCGTTGAGCTCGGCGGTGATCATCGCGCTGCTCTGGTCGCGGGACACCAGGGTACCGATGAAACCGCCCTGGGCGGTGGAGTCGGCGATGCGCGCGATGATGCCGTCATCCAGGCGTTCGGGCGTCACCGTGCCCGGCACCAGCGGATCGGCGCGGAAGCCTTCCTCGGTGATCTCGTTGACGAAGGCGTTGGGCGTCCACAGGGAACGCACGCTGCTGCGCGAGATGCTGGGCAGGAAGATGACCGCCTGCGTGACGTCGTACAGACGCTTGAGCCCCGCCTCGGTCCAGATGTTGCCCTGGCGGGCCTTGACCACGATGGTCAGGCGATTCGCCCCGAGGAGGTCGTTGCGGTACTGCTCGAAGGTTTCCACATACTCGTGGCCGATGGGCAACTGCTTCTCGAAGCCGGCATCCATGTGCAGTTGGACGGCGAACCAGGCCATGGCCAGGGTGAAGAGCGCAAGGACCGCCAGCACCAGCCGGCGATGCCCGAACAACAGTTCCTCGATGCGTGGCAGGACGCCACGCACCGGGGTTTCCGACAGCTTTACAGAACTGTTCACGACAGGCCTCACAGAGTGCGCGAAATCACGACGCCAACGTAGTCACGGTCACGCAGCAGCTGGTCGTAGGGCGTGTCGCCGCCCATGAACTTCGCGTAGTTGAAGTTGACCTGCCAACTCGCGGGGTTACGCACGAAGTTGAGGTACAGGTTCATGCTGCTGGCGTCCTCGGTGAAGGTGGCGGACAGGTTCGGCGTCCTTCCGCCCAGGGAGCGCGAATAGAAGATTCCCGGCGTGACCTGCCAGCCCGGAAGCAGCGTGCCGTCGTAGGTGAGGCTGAAATCGAGATTGATGCCCGAGGAGGTCTTGTCGCCGTGGGCGGTCGGCGGGGTGGCCGGGTCCAACTGCCAGGTGTTCCCGCCCGCCGCGATCGGCTCACCGTTGAATTCGTCATGCAGGCCCGGGTAATGGATCACCACCAGCTCACTCAGCAAGGTACCCGTGCTGGCGCCGGTGAAGTCGAGCAGATCAGGCGAATTGGACGGCGTCAGGCTGTAGAGGCCGGTCAGGTGCCACTGGAATTTCTTCTCGTCCTTCCAGCATTTGCCACCGTTGTTCGCACAGAGATCGATCACGGGGTTGAGGGGGACCGCATCTTCAGGCCGGTAGGACAGCTCGGTGCCGACGGCCCAGTCGCCGATCGGCATGTTGGCGCTGACGCCGTAGAGCATGCGGTCTTCCGGATAGACCCACTCCTGCGCCAGGGCGAAGGTGTTGGGATCGAGCAGTTGCAGGGTCAGCGACGGCAGCTTGTCGTGATAACGCATCACGTAGAGGCCGTAGTTGATGTCGCTGTCCTCCGGTTGCCAGCGCAGCGAGACACCCCACTGGCCGCTGTCGCGGGCGTCCTTGTCGTTGAACCCGTAGGCCTCCATGCCCTCGCCCAGCGCGTGGGTGAACGACCAGTAGCTGCCCACCGGCGGCAGCTCGCTCTTGTTCCAGCCCCACTGGTAGTAAGCTTCGACGTTCAGGCCGGAACCCAGGCCCGACGCCACGCTGAGCATCGGCGCCGGCAGCACGGCTTCCTTGAGCTGGACGCCGGGGCGCGAGAGGGCCTGGATGTCGTAGGCATTGGTGTTATTGATGCCGCCCAGCACGAACAGGCTCTCGCCCCAGTTGATGACCTGGTTGCCGAGCCGTGCGCGGACCCGCTGGTCGCCGACATCGAAGCCCTTGCTCACCCACAGGTCGAGCAGGCGCGCCTTGAATTCGAGGTCGTCGTGGGCATCATCGGTCAGCCCGTCGCTGCCAACGCCCGGTGGCGTGTTGAACGACAGCGTGCCGGTGGTCTCGGTCGCGGCGAAGTCGCGAATCCAGTTGCCACGGGCCATGAAGGTGAAGTCCTCGGGCAGCTTCAGCAACAGCTCGTGAGTGCCCTTGATGTAATTGGTGAAAAGGTCTCCCCTGTCGTAGTTCAAGTCGCCCTGGTCACCAATGCCTGAGGTTTGCGCCAGACAGCCACTGGGCACGTTGTGCCCGGTGGCGCCGGCGTTGATCAGGTTGCAGGCACGCGACTCGGTGCGCAGTCCCATGCCCACGGCGATGGTGGAGTCGAACGAACCGCGGATGTTTTCGGTTTCGAAGGTGAACCCCATCGCCAGGGGGGTCACGCACGCAATAGCAAGGCCTGAAGCTTTTGTGATTGTTGTTTTCATGTTGGCTCTCGAGTAGCGGAGGTTCAGCGTTCGCTGATGGCACGCAGGTTGTCGGAGGTGTAGAAGTCACGCTTCAGGCGGGGATTGCCGGCATTCTCGGTGAGCCAACGGTGATCGTTCTTGCCCACACCGACGGAGGTCATGTCGTAGAGGTAGCGACCGTCCACCAGGTTGTACTGTGCCTGGGCCTCCATATCGCAGGTGCCGGTCTCGTACACGGGGATGGTGTAGCCCTCGCGGACCTTCCAGATCTGACCCTGCTTGTCGTAGTCCACCGCCATCAGGCCGTTCCAGCTGTCCTCATCGATGTAGAACAGGCGCTTCGGTGCCTGGTGACGCATGCCCTGGCGAACGTTGGCCTCGACGACCCAGACACGGTGCAACTCGTAACGGCGATATTCCGGTGCCATGGAATCCGGCTTGGCCACGTCCTCGATCTTGGCGGAAGCGTCGTAGGCGCCGAAGGCGTTGTAGGGAACCAGCAGCTCCTGCTTGCCCACCAGTTTCCAGTCGAAGCGGTCCATGGGCCCGAAGAACACGTTCGATTCGTCGATGGTGTACTGGTTGTCGAGGCCGATCTGCGGGGCATCGTAGGAGTAGGACGGCATCCGCCGCACGCGACGCTGGCCGGGGAAGTAGTAGAAGGTGGTCGCCTGTTCGCCGGCCTTGGTGGTGATGACGCCGGACTGACCAGCCAGGGCGGCGGGCTCCTGGTAGGCGAAGTAGGTCGAGCTTTCCAGGCGATCGAAGGAAGAGAACAGCGCGCTGCCCTTCTCGCCCCAGGGCGTGTAAATAAACCAGTCGGTGGAAGTCCGCAGCCAGTCCCCGCCGCCCTTGCGCGGCGAAAGCCCGGATACCGTCTTGGACATGTCGAAGCCCACACCGCGGTAGCGCATCTTCATGTTCCACATCACCTCGGCGCCGGTAGTCGGCATGGGGAACGGCACCCCGGGAACATGGGCCTCCTGCAGGGCCAGGCCATCGCCATCGAGGCTGGCGAAGCCGACGTTCTTCTTGGTGTTCTCGGCCACGAAGTCCGGCGCAGCACAGCTACGACGGGTCGGATAGACATCCATGCGATAGCCCGGGATCTTCTTGAACAGTTCCAGCTGGCCGGGGGACAGCTTGCTCGCGTACTGCGCGACGTTGTTCGCATCGATGCTGTACAGCGGCTTGTCGTCCTTGAACTTCCAGTGCTGGCCACGCACCTGGCCGTAGCTCCAGCCGTTGTCCTGCGGACCGGGCGGTGCCCAGGCCGGGATCGTCCCATCGGCGCTGGCAGCGACCTCCCCTCCCAACGGCGTCAGTGTGGTGCCCAGCCGGGAAGCGTCTCTCTCCGCAGCCTGAGCCGAACAGATTGCAGCCGATACCGCCAGCGCCACCATCAGTTGCCTGACTCCACCAGCGGCGGAATTGCCGATATCCGAGCGCTCAATCACGTCTTTCATTGGAAGGTCCTCATGGGGCTTTGACCGGCCACCCGGGCTTCCTGGAAGGGAGCATCGGGCTGTGCCAGACTTCTGATCATTCGACTTGGTCATTTGACCAAGTCATTCGATCAACAGCAAACCATATGCCAACCCTTAAATATTACTTTTTATCCTTTACTATCAATCACTTAGTATTTTCATAACAATTGATACGTGATACCTGAACACCCACCGACGCACCATTCTGCTCCTACCATCCGCACCAATATGGGAATTTACGAAACGATTGTTACTTTATTTCTTCCAACTGTGGGAACACCGGTGCTAATGGGGTCCTGGGCGGATGGTCCCGCCGTGAAAAGGCGCCATTTGCGGATACATATCGCACCATGACGCCCCGACGGGGCATCGGGTAGCATCCGCCGGCGCTGAACCCCAGCCAGGACAAAAAGCGGCATAGCGACAGGAACGGAGAGTTTTTATGGCCAGAGTGGGCGCTGATCTGCGCAGACAGGATTTCGTGAAGGCGACGGTCAAGGTGATTGCCGAACATGGCGTGGCCAATGCCACCACACGGCGCATCGCCGCCGCCGCAGATTGTCCCCTCGCCTCGCTTCACTACGTGTTTCGCACCAAGGACGAGCTCTTCTACGCCGTCTACGAATCGCTCTTCACCTTGCCCCAGCAGTCCCTCGACCAGGTACCGGCAGGCCTCACCCCGTCAGAGACGGCGGCCGAAATGCTGCGTCAAGTGGTCAACTGGTTCTCAACCAATCCGGACCTGGCCCGGGCGCAATCCGAGCTCTTCTTCTGGACCATTCGCAACCAGCCGGAGATGGCGACCAAGATCTATTCGGTAGGCGTCGAGGCAACTGAACAGGCCCTTGGGCGCACCATCGGTAACCGCCTCGACCCGGCGGCGCTCAAGGCCACCAGCCGCACGCTCATCCTGCTGTTCGACGGCCTGCTGGTGGCCTGGACCGCCCACGGCGACCTCGAGCGCCTGAAGGCGGAAACCGAGACAGCCTGCCAAGCGCTGGCCTTGCTGGTAAGCAGCCACTCCCCCGCGCCCGGGTCATAGACAGGCGCCGGGCGCGCCCCTGCTTTACGTCGCCGCGCCGGAGAGCGCGCTGCGCGCACCGATTCCGGGATCGGCTCCGGCACTACTACACTGATTGCTGGACCCAACCTACCTTCCCTCCACGGGCAAGGTGTCCTTCGGCAGTACGTCAGGCGATCTCGCTTCGAACCCGCGCCAGCCCGGAGGGAGGAGTCGCGAAATGACCGTTCGTCAGCCACGCGCAATCCATGATCCCTTGCCCGATCCGGAACTCGACGGCTACCTCAGGCTGGCAGCGATCGCCTGCCAGGCACCAATCGCCCTGCTCGGCTTCGTCGATGCCGAGCGGGAATGGTTCGTGGCCCGGTACGGACTGGAATGTGGCGAGATACCACGGCCTCTGTCGCTGAGTGCCGCCGTGGCGGAAGCCGGGCAACTGCTCCATGTGCCCGATGCCCGTGCCAGTGAGCGGTTGCGCCACTGTCGCCTGGTGGAAGGTACGCCCCGCGTCAGGTGTTTCGCGGGCATCCCGATCGAGGTGCCGGAGCAGAGCATGGTCGGCGTCCTCTCGGTCGCTGATACCCAAACCCGACACCTCGATGCTTCAGGGATGGAGGCCCTGCGGCTTCTGGCTGACCAGATCACGACCCTGCTCCGCCAGCGCAACCGCGTGCGCGGTCTGCTGGATGCTGCCGCCAGCCGGGAGTCCAGTGCCCTCGAGGATCTGCGGGAAAGCCAGCGCACCCTGCAGACGCTGGTGAGTAATCTGCCGGGGGTGGCCTACCGCTGCCGCAACGATCCTTCCTGGCAACCCGAATTCGTCAGCGAGGGCTGTCTTCAGCTCACCGGATATGCCGCCTCCGATCTCATCAACGGCAGGGTGAAGATCCTGGACATCGTTTACCCGGAAGACCTTCCCGATCTCCAGCGCAAGCTCTCCAGGGCCTTACGGACCGGGACGCCGTTCCAGTCTACCTACCGTATCCGCACCGCAACGGGCGAGATCCGCTGGGTCTGGGACAAGGCCTGCGCCGTCTACTCTGCCGAAGGGCAGATCATTGCGCTGGAAGGCTTCTTCACCGACATCACCGAGCGCAAGCAGGCCGAGGAGTGCATCCGGCGCATGGCCTATTTCGATGAACTGACCGGCCTGCCCAATCGGCTTTCCATGAGGAGCGCCCTGAGTACGGCCATTGCCACGTCGGGAGACGCCCACACGCCCTTCGCCCTGCTGCACGTCGAAGTCGACAACGTCCGGGAAATCAATGAAACCCTGGGTTACCACGAAGGGGACCGGCTATTGCAGGAAGTCGCGATAAAGCTGCGGGATACGGTGGACACCGGCAAGACGGTCGCCCGCATTGCCGATTCGTCGTTCTCGGTCCTGCTTCCAGACATGGATGCCAGTCATGCCGTGCACACCGCTCGCAAGGTCATGCAGGCACTGAGTACACCCTTCGAACTGGACACGCTGCTGGTATCGGCTGACTGCAGCACCGGAATCACCCTGTTCCCTGGACATGGCAGCGACCCCGATGCGTTGTTGCGCCGGGCGAATGTGGCCCGTTATGGCGCCAGTCGCAGTGCAGAAAAACTGGCGGTCTACGCGGGCTCGCTCGATAGCGACAACGCCCAGCGGCTGATCCTGATGACCGACCTGCGCCGAGCCATCGACAGGGACGAGTTGCTCCTGCTGTTCCAACCCAAGCTGCGGGTGCACTCCAGACGCGTGAGCGGTGTGGAAGCGCTGATACGCTGGAAGCATCCTGAACGAGGCCTGATGAGCCCGGGCCAGTTCATTGGTTTCGCCGAGAGCACAGGCCTGATCACGCGGCTGACCTATTGGGTACTGGCGGCAGCCGTTCGCGAAAGCCATGCGTGGCATGGTTCGGGCCAGGCTGTACCGATCGCCATCAATCTGTCGCCCCATGACATTCGGGACCCGCAGCTGTTCGAGCAGATCTCGAGCGCCCTGGAGACCTGGGGTGGCTCCCCGGACTGGATTCAGTTCGAGCTGACCGAAAGCTGCATCATGGAAGACCTGTCGGCCGCCCAGCGTGTGCTCAAGCAACTGCGTGAAGCAGGCTTCAAACTGTTCATCGACGACTTTGGAACCGGCTACTCATCCCTCTCCTACCTCAGGAAACTCCCGGTCGACTACATCAAGATCGACCAGTCGTTCGTGACGGATCTCGACAGCGACAGGGAGTCGGCGGCCATCGTCGAATCCATCATCAAGCTTGCCCACAGCCTGGGCATCGAAGTGGTCGCTGAAGGGGTCGAGTCGATTGCGACGATGGAAATGCTGTCTGACTGGGGGTGCGAGGAAGCCCAGGGCTATTGCATCAGCAAGCCGATCTCCGGACGCGACTTCCAGGCATGGAGCAAGGCCTATGCGTGAGAAACAGCCGACTTCATCCGCGCGCTGACGGCAAAAAGAAGGGGCCGGTCGTCGGCCGACGACGGGGCCCCTTTAAAGGTCGCAAACCCGCTAGCGTTACAGCGCCGCCGTCCCGGTCCAGCCGCCGCCGAGGGCGCGGAACAGGTCGACGAGGGCGACCTGTCGCTCGGTGCTGATCTCGATCAGCGCCAGCTCGTTGATGAAGCTGCTGCGCTGGGCATCCAGGTAACGCAAGTGGCTGTCCACCCCGCCCTCGTAACGGGCCCTGGCCAGCTTCAGCGTCTCCCTGCTGGTGCCCGCCAGCGAGCGCCGGGCGGCTTCCTCGCGACGGAGCGTGTCGGTGGCCGCCAGGGCATCCGCCACCTCGCGGAAGGCGGTCTGGATGCTGCCTTCGTAAACAGCCACGGCAGAGTCCTTGCGCACCTCTGCCAGGTCCAGCCCGGCCCGGTTGCGGCCGGCATCGAACAGCGGCAGCGTCAGATTGGGCACGAAGTTCCAGGCGCGCGAACCGCCTTCGAACAACCCGGACATTTCCGCGCTGGAAGTACCGAAGCTGCCGGTCAAGGTAATGCGCGGGAAGAATGCCGCGCGCGCCGCGCCAATATCGGCATTGCGCGCCTTCAGGCGATGCTCGGCGGCGAGAATGTCGGGGCGTCGTGCTATCAGTTTCGAGGCGGTGCCGGGGGCGATGTCCTGCAACACCCGCAGCCGCTCCGGCGACACCGCCGGAATCGTCGCAGCGGCATCCGGTGTGCCCAGCAGCAGCACCAGGGCGTTGAACCCCTGCTGCTTCTGCCGCTGGTTGCGCTCCAGCTCGGCGCGAGACTGTTCCACCAGCCCCAGGGCTTCCTGGTAGTCCAGCGCGGTAGCGGCACCGGCGTTGCGGCGCTGCTCAATCAGTACGAAGGACTCCTCGCGGCTGGCCAAGGTGCGATGGGTCAGCTCCAGGCGCTGCTGCGCACCGCTATAGATCAGGTAGGCCTGACTGACTTCGGCCACCAGCGCGATCCGCGCGCTGCGTCCGGCCTCCTCGGTTGCCAGGTACTGTTCCAGCGCCGAATCGGTGAGGCTCTTCACCCGGCCGAACAGGTCCAGTTCGTACTCGGGCAACGCCAGTCCAACCTGGTAGTTGCTGCTGACCTCCGCCGCACCATTGGTGGACAGGTCCGCCGGCAGGTGCTGGCGATTGCCCGAGGCGCCAGCGGCGAGGCCGGGTACCCGGTCGGCGCGCTGGATGCGGTACTGCGCGCGGGCCTGCTCGATGTCCAGCAGCGTCTGGCGCAGGGAGCGGTTGTTGTCCAGGGCGATCCCCACCAGACGGCGCAGCTCGGCGTCAACGATGAAGCCGTGCCAGTCGAGGCCGCCGACCTCGGCGCCGGACTGGTCGCTGGCGGTGCTCCAGTCCTGGGCCACGGGCGCCTCGGGGCGCTCGTAGGTCGGCGCCAGGGAACAGCCGCCGAGGGACAGGGCGAACACCAGCGCCGAAACGGTAAAAGCGGATTTGCGCACGATGATCACTCCAGAACCTGGGCCGGTTGTTCGACCTGAGCGGGTTTGCGCCGCAATAGCGACAGCACCCAGACAAAGCAGATGGGCACGAAGATCACCCCCAGCAGGGTGGCGCCGAGCATGCCGCCGATCACGCCGGTGCCGATGGCGCGCTGGCTGGCGGCGCCGGCACCGGTGGCCAGCACCAGCGGCACCACGCCGAGGATGAAGGCCAGCGAGGTCATCACGATGGGGCGGAAGCGCAGGCGCGCGGCCTCGATGGCGGCCTCGTGCAGGCTGCGCCCCTGCTCCCAGAGCTCCTTGGCGAACTCGACGATGAGGATCGCGTTCTTCGCCGCCAGACCGATGATGGTGATCAGGCCGACCTTGAAATACACGTCATTCGGCAGTCCGGCGACCATCACCGCCAGCACTGCGCCCAACGCACCGATGGGCACGATCAGCATCACCGTGAGCGGAATCGACCAGCTCTCGTAGAGCGCCACCAGCACCAGGAACACCACCAGAATGGCGAGCGCGAAGAGCTGCGATGCCTGGCCGCTGGCGACCTTTTCCTGGTACGACAGACCGGTCCACTCGTAGCTGATGCCGGCGGGCAGCTGGGCGGCCAGACGCTCCATTTCGGCCATGGCCTCGCCTGTGCTCACGCCGTACATGGCATCGCCGGAGATACGGATCGAGGGGTAGCCGTTGTAACGCACGATCTGCACCGGCCCCTCTTCCCAATGGGTGCTGACGAAGGCACTCAGCGGCACCATCTCGCCGCCGGCGTTGGGTACGTAGAGCTTGAGAACGCTTTCCGGCGTCATCCGCGCGCCCTGCTCCGCCTGTACCACCACGCGTTGCTGGCGGCCGCCATTGGTGAAGTCGTTGATCACCGCCGAACCGAACGCGGTGGACAGCGCGCTGTTGATCGACTCGAAGCTCACCCCCAGGGTGCGCGCCTTATCGCGATCGATCTCCAGCCGCAGCTGCGGGGCTTCCGCCAGACCCTCCATCATCGCGTAGAGGATCTTCGGGTTGCCGTTGGCCTGGCCAAGCAATTGGTCACGGGCGGCCAGCAGGGCCTCGCGACCCAGACCGCCACGGTCCTGCAGGCGCAGGGAGAAGCCGCCGGAGTTACCCAGGCCGTCGATGGGCGGCGGCGTCACCGCCATGACGGTGCCGTCGCCGGGCACGGCGAAGTGCTGGTTCACCGCCAGGGCCTCCGCCTCGGCGGATTGATCCGCGCCGCGAAGGGACCAGTCCTTGAAGGTGGGGAAAGCCAGAGCGGCGTTCTCGCCCATACCGGAGAAGCTGAAACCCATCACCAGGAACGAATTCTCGACCGCCTCGCGGGACCGCAGGAAGCGCTCAAGCTCCTGGGCGGTGGCGTCGGTACGGGCGCGGGTGGCTCCCGGCGGCAGCTGCATGTCGACGATGTTGTAGCCCTGGTCTTCCACCGGTACGAAGGACTCCGGCAGGCGCAGGTAGAAGAAGCCCAGCAATGCGATGATGCCGACGTACACCAGCATGAAGCGTCCGGCACGCTGTACCAGGCCGTTGTTCAGCACGGTGTAGCGTTCGGTCAGGCGGTCGAAGCCACAGTTGAAAGCACCGAAGAACCCGCGCTTCTCGTGGTGCCCATGGGAAATCGGCTTGAGCAGCGTGGCGCACAGCGCCGGGGTGAAGGTCAGCGCGAGGAAGCCGGAGAACAGGATGGACACCGCCAGTGATAGCGAGAACTGCTGGTAGATGACGCCCACGGAGCCGGCCATGAAGGCCAGCGGCAGGAATACCGCCGAGAGCACCAGGGTGATGCCGATGATGGCGCCGGAGACCTGGCCCATGGCCTTGACCGTGGCGGCCGCCGGGGACAGCCCCTCCTCCGCCATGATCCGCTCGACGTTCTCGACGACCACGATGGCGTCGTCTACCAGGATGCCGATGGCCAGCACCATGCCGAACATGGTCATCATGTTCACCGAGAAGCCCAGCAGGTACATGATCGCCAGCGTGCCCAGCAGGCACACCGGCACGACGATGGACGGAATCAGCGTGTAGCGGACGTTCTGCAGGAACAGGAACATCACCAGGAACACCAGCACCATGGCTTCGAGCAGCGTATGGATCACCTTCTCGATGGCCACGTCGACGAAACGCGAAGTGTCGTAGGGAACGGAGTATTCCACGCCGCTGGGGAAGCTCACCGACAGCTCGGCCAGGCGCTGCTTGACCGCTTCGGCGGTCTGGATGGCGTTGGCGCCAGGGGACAGCTGGATGGCGGCTGCCACCGCCGGCTTGCCGTTCAGGCGGGAGGAGAAGTTGTAGCTTTCGCTGCCGATTTCGAGCCGCGCGACGTCGGCGAGTTTCACCGTGGAGCCATCGGCGTTGGCGCGCAGGACGATGCGGCCGAACTCTTCCGGGCTGTCCAGGGTGCCTTTCACCGCCAGGGTCGCGGTCAGCTCCTGCTGGATATTGCCGGGCGAGCTGCCGAAGCTGCCGGCCGGCACCTGCACGTTCTGCCCGGCAATGGCGTTGCTCACGTCATCGATGGACAGGCCGTAGCCCACCAGCTTCTGTGGGTCGATCCACACGCGCATGGCGGCTTCGGACGAGAAGAACTGCAGCTTGCCGACGCCGGGCACCCGGCGCAGCTCGTTGTTGATGTTGCGCGCGGCAAAGTCGCCCAGCGCGGTAGTGTCGGCGTGCTCGCTCCCCTCCTTGTAGCTCAAGGCGTAGATCAGCAGGAAGCCGGCACTGGTCTGCTCCACCTGGATGCCCTGGGCCAGCACGGGCTGCGGCATGCGCGCCTCGGCCTTCTTCAGGCGGTTCTGCACGTCCACCTGGGCCAGTTGCGGGTCGGTGCCCGGCTGGAACGTGACCACGATTTCGGCGATGCCGTTGGAGTTGTTGGTGGACTCGAAATACAGCAGGTCCTTGGCGCCATTGAGCGACTCCTCGATCACGCTGGTCACGGAATCCACCAGCACCTTGGCCGAAGCGCCCGGATAGGTTGCCGATATGGTGATCTGCGGCGGCGCCACATTGGGGTACTGGGCCACCGGCAACAGCGGGATGACCAGCAGGCCGGCCAGGGAGATGAACAGCGCCACCACCCAGGCGAAGTTAGGGCGCGTGATGAAGAACTTGGACATTGAACGATCCTCGCGGCGTACCCGCTGTTACTGACGTGCCGCCTGTTGCTCTTGCGCCTGATGCGCGACCACCTGGGTGCCTGGCTGCAGGCCGGCCATACCGCTGACGATGACCTGATCGCCCGCCTTCAGCCCTTCACGGATCTGCCAACGGGAATCCTGCATCACGCCGGTCTTCACCCCGCGCGCCTCGGCACGGCCATCCGAGCCGATCACCAGCACATGGGCGGCGCCATCGGGGCCACGCTGCACCGCACGCTGGGGCACCAGGATTGCCTGCTGGTCGAGCCCCTGGGGTGCACGCACGCGCACGTACATACCCGGCAGCAGGAGGCCGTCCGGGTTGGCGAACTTGCCACGCAGGGCAACCTGGCCGGTGCCCGGGTCCACCGTCACATCGGTGAACATCAGGGAACCCTTGGTCTCGTATTGAGTACCTTCGACGCGAATCGATAGCGGACTGCCGTCGCCGGCGGAGAGATTGCCGTCCTTCAGCGCTTCACGCAGGCGCAATACATCCGCCGCCGACTGGGTGAAGTCGACATAGACCGGGTCCAGTTGCTGGATACGCACCAGCAGGGTGGCATCGCCCTGCCCCACCAGCGCGCCCTCGGTCACCAGCGCGCGGCCGATGCGACCGGAAATCGGTGCACGGACCGAGGCATAACCCAGGTTCAGGCGCGCGGTTTCCAGGTCAGCCTGGGCCGTACGGGTTACCGCCTGGGCAGTGCGCAAATCAGCAACGGCACTGTCGTAGACCTGCTGGCTTACCGCCTCGACCTTCACCAGTCGTTCGTACCGCTTCACTCGCGCCTGAGCCTCGGTCAGCACGGCCTGGGCGCGGGCCAGTTCGCCTTCGGCGCGGGAGACCGCGGCCTTGAGCGGCGCCGGATCGATCTGGAACAGCAGGTCGCCAGCTTTCACGTCGGCGCCCTCCTCGAAGCGTTTCTCCAGCACGATGCCCGCCACCCGGGCGCGAACCTCGGCGACCCGCACCGGTTCGACCCGGCCCGGCAATTCCGACGTCAGCATCAGCGGTTCGACAACCGCCGCCACCACGGAAACCGGGCGCGGCATCTCGACGGCAGCCTCTGGTGCATCCGTCGGGCCACAGCCGGCCAATGCCATCGACGCCACCAGGGCACCCACTATTCCCATCACTCGTAAATCGCCCATGACTCACCCACGGATTGCTATAAACGGCGCATATGATCCCCACAAAAACCTAATGAGTCAATCTTGTCTCAATTGACTCATACGTGATTGAATTCGCCATCTCCTTTTGAAGCGAGAAGGTTTTCTGCACAATGCGCGCTTTCCAGAAATCGATCCGAGACCCGCTGATGTCGCTGACCGCCCATGACGAACGACTCCTCAAAGCCCTGGCCGTGGCCATCGTCGAGCGCCCACGGGCGACACTGAAGGAGCTGGCGGAATCGGCAGGCGTGAGCAAGGCGACGCTGCACCGCTTCTGCGGCACCCGCGACAACCTGGTGGAGATGCTGGAGAAACATGGCGAGACGGTGCTCAACCAGATCATCGTCGCCGCTGACCTGGAACAGGCCGAGCCACTCGATGCGCTACGTCGCCTGATCGGCGAACACCTGAAACACCGCGAGGTGCTGGTCTTTCTGATGTTCCAGTACAGCCCAGACTTCCTGACCCCGGAGGGAGGCGGCGCGCGCTGGCAGACCTATATGCATGCCCTGGACGCCTTCTTCCTGCGCGGCCAGCAACAAGGCGTGTTTCGCATCGACATCGCCGCCGCGGTCTTCACCGAACTCTTCACCATGATGATCTACGGCATGGTCGACGCTGAGCGTCGGGGGCGAGTGGCCAGTTCCAACTCCTCCAATGTGCTGGAGCAGATGTTCCTGCACGGCGCCGCCGTTTGAGCACTGGCCAGTCCGCATTTCCGAGCTGATCTCCAGCCCCACAGGGCCAACCCTCGAAGCAGGCTACTGAACTGGGTCGTAGGATGGGTGGAGCGGAGCGATACCCATGCGGACGGGGCTGATGGGTATCGCTCCGCTCGCGGAACGCCGCCCGACCCATCGAACTGACCGGCATCGGAAGCGGGATTCTCAGATCTGCTCGATGCGAGGGTGACCGGCGGCCACCAGGCGCTCCAGCAGCGGAGCCGGCTGGAACCACATCTCGCCGTATTCACCCAGTGCTTGGCGGTAGTGGCGGATGCCGGCCAGCACCTTGTCCAGCCCCAGCTGCTCGGCGTGATGCATGGGACCGCCCAGGTGAGCGGGAAAACCGTAGCCGTTGATCCAGACCAGGTCGATATCACCGGCACGCAAGGCGATGCCTTCATCCAGCAACTGGATGCCTTCATTGATCAGTACGAACAGGCAGCGCTCGAGGATTTGCCGGTCGTCCATCGGGGCCCGGGGAATCCGAAGCTCGTCCGCGAGACGCTCGGCCAAGGCGATCACCTCGGCGTCATCCTTGCGGTTTCGACCCTCATAGAGGTAGAAGCCTCTCCCGGTCTTTTGGCCGTATCTGCCCATGGCGTACAGCTCGTCGCCCAGCCGGCAGTAGCTCTGGTCGTGGGCGATGGCCGCGCGGTTGGAATCACGCACCAGGAAGTTCACATCGACGCCGGCCAGATCCAGCATGCTGAACACGCCCATGTTCAGATCAAGACCAGTGAGTACGCCGTCCACCTGGGCCGGTGTAGCGCCCTCCAATACCAGGCGATGGGCTTCGCGGGCGTAGGGTTCGAGCATGCGGTTGCCGATGAAGCCGAAACAGACGCCGGAGATCACCGGCAGCTTGCCGACACGCCTGGCGATATTCATCGTGGTCGCCAGCACGTCAGGCACGGTGGCCTTGCCGCGCACGACTTCCAGCAGGCGCATGACGTTGGCCGGACTGAAGAAGTGCAGGCCAATCACATCTTGCGGACGCGAAACCGTCGCCGCGAGGGCGTCGACATCGAGCGACGAGGTGTTGGTGGCCAGGATGGCGCCCGGCTTGCACACCTGATCCAGGGTGCGGAACACCTCCTGCTTGACCTCCAGCTTCTCGAACACCGCCTCGATCACCAGATCGGCGTCATACAGGTCGGCATAGTCGAGGGTGCCGAACAGCAGATCCATACGCTGCTGCACCTGCTCGATGGACAACTTTCCACGCTTGACGCTGCTCTCGTAGTGGCTGCGGATCTGCGTCAGGCCACGGTCCAGCGCACTGCCGCTCCGTTCGAGCAGCGCCACGGGAATGCCCGCATTGGCGAAGTTCATGGCAATGCCGCCGCCCATGGTGCCAGCGCTAACAACGGCCACCTTGCTGATCCGGCGCAGTGGAATGTCTGCACTGACACCGGGAATCCGCGCCGACTCGCGCTCAGCGAAGAACACGTGGCGCAGCGCCTTCGACTGGCGGGAGGCCTCGGCCTCCTTGAACAGCGCCAGTTCGCGTGCGAGGCCTTCCTCCAAAGGCAGCAGGCAGGCGGCTTCCAGCGCGCAGAGCACCAGGCGCGGTGCCAGGCGGCTCTTCCAGCGCGGCTCATGCTCGGCGCGATAACGGGCGAGGAAATCGTCCGGCAAACCCTCGGTCGGCTCCGGCCAGGCCTGTGCCGGACGCGCCGGCGCGGAGCAGTCGATCAACTCATGGGCGTAAGCGCGCGCCTCATCCAGCAGCGCCTCGGCGCTGGGCGCTATGCGGTCGAGGATGCCCAGCAGACGAGCCCGTTCGGCGTCGATGTGTTCACCCGAAAGAATCAGATTCAACGCCGATTCGGCGCCAATCAGCCTCGGCAGGCGCTGGGTGCCACCGGCGCCCGGCAGCAGGCCCAGGTTGATTTCCGACAGGCCCAGCCGGGCCCCCGGCTCAGCGATCCGGTAGCCGCACGCCAGCGCCAGCTCCAGCCCACCGCCAAGAGCCAGTTTGCCAATGGCAGCGATCATGGGTTTATGGATTTCTGTCAGTCGCACCAGTGTGCTGGGCAAGTCCGGCTCGGCGAAGGAAGCATCGGTGCCGAACTCTCTGATATCCGCGCCCGCACTGAACAGGCCATGCTCGCCGTAGAGGATGATGGCCTGCACTCGATGGTCCATGGCAGCGCGCTCGCATGCCTCGGCAAGCGCGCTGCGTAGAGACTGGCCAAGCGCGTTGACCGGCTCACGATCAAGGCCGATTAGGGCCACACCGTCTTCAAGGCGGTAGTGGATCAGGTCGCTCATTGAAAATCCTCGGGTTGCCAGGCAGTCAGGAGGCGCGCCGGGAGGACGCATCACCGCTGGCTGCTCAGAAATGCCTGAACACATCGGCGATACTGGCGATCGGCAACGCCATGCGAGGGCCGGCGAGGGTGACCAGGATCGGCGCATTGATCGAATGGACTGCAGCGGCGGCCAGGAGCCCGACCAGGCAAGCGAGCAGGAATCGGCGCATGGGAACCTCCGTCATCCGGCTGGCGCCGAATGCAGTGCCTTGTTGTTATGGGTGCCTTGAGTCTGAGCGCCGTCCGACACAAAAGCTTTGCAGTTCGCGCCACAAAATCGGCAAATCATGACATTCTGGCGGCATGGAACAGCGGCGCGGGACCTTGGTGTAGGATCGCTGCGCAAAAGGCAGCCATTGGCTTTCCGCTGGTTCCAACCTTCGCCATGAATCATTCGGGCATTCGCAATGACGTCTTTTGTCCGCGGCATCGCCCTGTTGGGTTTCGACGAGTTCGCCATCAGCCAGGGCCTCGATTCGCACGCCGTCCTGACCGAAGCCGGACTCCCCGCCGATGTCCTGGACGGGCTGATCTCCGGGGTGAGGTTCAACACCCTGCTTGAGCTGTGCGCAAGGCGTTCGGGGAATCCGCTGTTCGGGCTGCAGTTCGGCCTGCAGCAGGGCTCCCAGGCGCTGGGCGGGCTGCTCTACCTGATCCAGAGCGCCAGCACGGCGGGCGACGCGCTGCAGGCGCTGACGCAGTACTTTCATGTCCACAGCAGTGGCGCCGAACTCCATCTCGAACAACAGGGTGGCCAGGCACGGCTCCTCTATGAGGTGATCGACCGTGATGCCACCTCGGCGCGGCAGACCGTGGAACTGGCCATGGGCATCGGCGCCCAGCTCATGCAAAGCCTGCTGGGCCAGCTCTGGAAGCCGAGCGCGCTGTGGCTGCGGCACCCTGCGGCAAACGAGCCCGGCACCTACCGGCGCCTGCTGGGTGTCACGCCGCGCTTCGATAGCCCGGTCAACGCCTGGGTCTTCGATGCGGCACTGCTGGAAACGCCCCTCAGCGCTACCGATGAAAGGTTCCAGCAGTTGGCACGGCGTCATCTGGACGAGCTGGCCCGGATGACCGTGCAGGAACTGCCGGCCTACGTGCAGAAACTGTTGCGCCAGCGGCTGCCCGAGGGCCACATCACCATCGAGCAGGTCGCCGGGCACATGCAGCTCAGCCCGCGCACCCTGCAGCGCTACCTCCAGGCCGAGGGCACCGGCTTTCAGGAGCTGCTGGACAAGACGCGCCAGGCGATGGCCACGCGCTACATCTGCGACTCGTCCATCAGACTGACGCAGCTTGCCGAGCTGCTGGGCTATGCCGATCTCAGCGCGTTCTCCCGGGCCTTTACCCGCTGGAACGGCGTCAGTCCGCAGAAATGGAAACAGCACTATCAGCAGACCCAGCGGCTGGCCGAGTCCGTCGCCGCCCCCGCGCCCCCTCGTCGGCCGCGCGCGACCGGACGGTAATGGAACATGGCACTCAATCCGTTCGTTCGCGCCCTCGGTCTTGTCGGCTTCGATGCATTCGCCAGCGGCCAGGGCCTCAATCCGGCGGACATGCTTCGGCGCGCGTCGCTGCCACAGGACTGCCTGCGCCGACAGGACGGCATCCTCCCCTATCGCCGCTACTGCGAGCTGCTGGAACTCTGTGCGGCGCAATCGGGTAATGCCTCATTCGGCCTGCAGTACGGCCTGTTCCAGGGCATCGATGTATTCGGCGAGCTGTTCTATCTGATTCGCAATGCCGGCACCGTCGGTGATGCGCTGGCCGAGTTGCGCGCGAACTATTCCCTGTACAACGGCGCCGCCGAGGTCGCCTTCGACCTTGAAGGAGGCGTCGCCCGCCTCGGCTACCGCATCAACGCGTGCGATATGCCCGGATTAGGCCAGGCGGAAGAACTGGCCTGCAGCGTCGGCGTGCAGTTGCTGCGGGCCCTGGCCGGTGCTGGCTGGCAGCCGGCAACGGTCCGGCTCCGGCACCCGCCGCTGGGCGATGAGGCGACCTATCGCCGGGCACTCGGCGTGCGACCGGTCTTCGCCGCCCCTTGCACCGAACTGGAATTCGACGCCTCGGTGCTTTCACTGCCCCTGGGTGAGGCCGATGCACGGCTGCACCAGCTGATCACCGAACACATCGCGAGAATGGAGCGGCTGTCGGCCGACGAACTGCCCAGCTACGTCCGGCAGCTGCTGCGCAACCTGCTGCCCTGCGGCCGCGCCACCCTTGAGAAGGTCGCCGACTGCATGGCCGTCAATCCGCGCACGCTGCAACGCCGGCTGGAACAGGAAGGCACATCCTTCCAGCACTTGCTGGATGAAACCCGTCAGGGACTGGCTCGCCACTACCTCGACGACCCGTCCCTCAGCATCGCGCAGATAGCAGGACTGCTCGGCTACTCGGACGCCAGCGGATTCAGCCGGGCATTCAACCGCTGGTTCAATGTCAGCCCCCTGAAATGGCAAAAGACTCACTGTTCAAACAGGCAACCACGCCTGCTGCGCAGCCGCCACCCGGCCCTCCAGAGCTAGGGCATTGGAAGGTGGATGTGAAGAGCGACATCCACCCTACGCGGGGCACTGCGAACGTGGGGCTTTTGTAGGGTGGATCACGCTTCATCCACCACCAGCAGTTCCACCACCGCGCACCGCACCGGCCAACCTGGTGCAGGCGGTGCCGATGGACTTTGCCTTCTGGGTCGACCACGGCGAGGACCTGGAGCAGCGCTTCATCGCCTGAGCAGCCAAAGGGGCAGTAACGGCCTGGCGACTCATGCAGGCCAGCCGAGGCTGCTGCGTTGCGCCAGCCTTGGCGAACCGGCAATCGTTACGTCTGTAGCGGTAGGACGGAAGCCATTTACGTCCGACGCTGGCATCGATCCCGTTCCGCGGAGCCACGCTGGCGACGCATGTCACGCATGCTGCTGCAGAATCTCCCTGGTAACCTCACGCACGATCTGCAGCACAAGCCCCAGCGTTTCAGGCTGTGGGTCGGCCGGATACACCAGATACGCCGGCAGCCGGAAGTCCGGCGCGTCAGGATGGCGATGCAACTGCCCTGCGGTGAGCGCATGCTTGACCAGGCGTAGGGGGAAATACCCGGCGCCGCCGGCAGCCAGGATGTGGGTCAGGCCCAGCCAGCCGATATTGGTGCTCAACCCGGCGCCGAGGAAATCGGGAAACGCGGCACTGTGCTTGCGGGCGAACTCGGGCCCCCAGTCGATGTACACATAGTTTTCACCGGGCGGGCTGGAGTTGTCGTCGCGGGTAGTCACGTACACCAGCTGCTCTTCCAGCAGCGGTTCGACCACCAACCCCGGCCGGCTTTGGGGTGTGTACATCACCCCGACGTTTGTGCGCCCCTCGACCAGCCCCTGAATGAGTTCATCTTCGAAGGCCATCTCGGCGCGTACGGCGATGTCGGGTACCGCCTTGCGGATTCGCGGCAGACAGGCAAACAGCAGATCGTCCCAGAGTCCGAATCGTCCGCCGATGGTCACGGACGCCCGAAAGCCCAAGGCCACGCCGATGTCCTGGCGCGCGCGTTCCACAGTGCGCACGAGCGTGGTCGCGAAGGGGTGAAAGGAGAGGCCGGCTGGGGTGAGCGTCGTGCCGGCCTTGTTGCGCACGAACAGGCTGCAGCCGAGTTGTTCCTCCAGTGCGGCGATTCTGGCACTGACCGTCGATTGGGTGACGAACAGCCGCGAGGCGGCATTGCGGAAGTTTCCCGCCGCGATGACCGTGAGAAAGGTTCGGGCAAGTTCGGTATCCATAAGCGGCAACCCCTCGATCGGTGATCAGGCCGGAACACCCGCGCGCAGAGTCGGGTGAGGCAGTCATCTGGCATTCAGGCATGCCCAGTGCCCGTTCAGGCAACACTGCCGCCATTCGCCAAATGGATTCGATATCACCGATATTTACGGCCGATTTTTATCGTTATTCAAATTCAAATGGGCGGCGTAACGTCGGAGGTGACATCCGGAAATGGCTCCTGCCGAGGAGGTCAACATGCATTTGCTAGGCTCAGATGATCGACAATCCCTGCGCAGCATTGCGTTGGTGCTGATGGGTTTCCTGATGGTCGTTGGCGCATTGATCGTTGTTGCAGTAGTGCTTGGTTGAGCGCACGGGAATTGCCGAAATCTGTCCAGATGACCGCCCTGTATGGGCCGATGCCGTGGGATTCCACGAAACAGGCTGGTTAGCCGCCTGCTACGCCTGGTGTTCTCCAATGTCGTCGCGCGGGGTGCGCGAAGTGCCCCACGGCGACCTTTCCGGGTCCGGCGCCTCCCAGCCGCGCTCCGTGCAGAACGGTTGCAACCCAGGCGGATTTTCCACACCCAAGGAGTCACATCATGGCTCACTCCGATACCCTCCCCGCCGGTCCCGACCTGACCAAGGGCGTGCCCTTGTCCAGTGTGCCGGCCACTGGCGTGCTCGCCGGGCACGTCGAAGGCAACCCGGTCCTGCTGGTGCGAATGGACGATGGCCTCCATGCGGTCAGCGGTCTCTGTACCCACTACGGTGCGCCACTGGCCGATGGCCTGGTGGTCGATGACGAAATTCGCTGCCCGTGGCACCACGCGTGTTTCAGTCTGCGTACCGGTGCCGCCCTGCGGGCGCCCGCCTTCGCGGCGCTGACGACTTGGCGTGTGGAGATCGTCGGCGAGACCGTGTTCGTGCGTGACGCGGAAAAAACCGAGCAGCCGATGCGAGCAAGTACCCTCCCCAACCAGCCCGGCCGAATCCTGATCATAGGTGGCGGCGCCGCGGGGTTCGCAGCGGCCGAGCGTCTGCGTGACCTGGGCTATTCCGGCGCGTTGTCGATGCTGAGCGCCGATGCGTCGGCACCCTATGACCGGCCCAATCTGTCCAAGGACTACCTGGCCGGAACCGCGCCGGAAGACTGGATTCCACTGCGGGGCCCGAAGTTCTATGCCAATCGGCAGATCGACCTGCGCCTCGGCTGCGACGTCACCGCGATCGATACCGGCGCACGAGAAGTGCTGACCGGATCGGGCGAACGGCTGGCCTATGACGTCCTGCTCATCGCTACCGGTGCGGCACCGCGGCGGCTGCCCATCCCGGGGTTCGACCTTCCCAACGTGTTCATGCTGCGCTCGCTGGCCGATGCCCGGTCGATCATCGAGGCGTGCCAGGGCGCGACGTCGGTGGCCCTGATCGGCGCCGGCTTTATCGGCATGGAGGCAGCGGCAGCGCTGCGGGCGCGTGGACTCCAGGTGCATGTGGTGGCACCCGAGGATGTGCCGCTGGAGCGTGCGCTGGGTCGGGAAGTGGGCGGCTTCCTCGCTGGCCTGCACCAGGAGCAGGGAGTGGCGTTCCACCTTCGCTCGGAGGCCAAAGGCTTCGATGGCAAGACACTCACCCTCGCTGACGACACTCGGATTGCTGCGGATCTGCTGATCGTCGGCGCAGGTGTCGCGCCGCGCACGGAGCTCGCAGCCACAGCCGGACTGGCAGTGCAGGACGGCATCCTCGTCGACCCGTGCCTGCAGACCTCGGTGGCTGGCCACTTCGCCGCCGGTGATGTCGCACGCTATCGGTACGGCGCGGACCTGATCCGGGTCGAGCACTGGGTCCATGCGCAGCGACAGGGCCAGGCTGCCGCAGCCAATATGCTGGGCGCCGGACGGGCATTCACGGATGTGCCGTACTTCTGGACTCACCACTACGGGCTGGATCTTCGCTACACCGGATACGCCCACGGCTGGGACGAAGTCCGCATCGACGGCGCGTTGGCGAAACGGGACTTCACGGCGCGCTACTTCCGCGCGGGAGAACTCGTCGCGGCAGCCTCGGTCGGGCGTGATCTGGAGAACCTGACCATCGAGGCGACGCTGCAGGGTTGACCGCGCCCCTGCGGCGGTGGACTGGTCCGGGGCGGTTTACATGAATCAGGCTGGAGCACGGAAAACGGCCTTCGTGCTGGCCGGCGGCGGCAGTCTCGGCGCCGTGCAGGTTGGCATGCTCAAGACACTGACCCGAGCGCACATCACGCCCGATCTGATCGTCGGTGCCTCGGTGGGGGCGATCAACGGCGCCTATTTTGCCGCGTCCCCCGACGCACGCGGCATCGCGCGCCTCGAGCGGATCTGGCTGGAGTTGCGCCGCTCGGATATCTTCCCGTTCTCGGCGTTCGGCACGATCCTCGGCCTGCTCGGTCAACGCGACCACCTCGCCCTCCCCCAGCACTTGCGCGCGCTCATCGAGTCGCAACTCCCCTACCGGCGCCTGGAGGATGCGGCAGTGCCCTGTCACGTAGTCGCCACGGACGTGCTCGACGGCACGGAGGTCATCCTGTCTACGGGCGAGGCTACGACGGCGCTGCTCGCCAGCACGGCCATCCCGGCCATTTTCCCAGCGGTCACCATTGCGGGTCGGTCGTTGATGGATGGCGGCATCGCCAACAACACCCCGATTTCCGTGGCAATCGCCCTCGGAGCCACTCGGGTCGTCATCCTGCCGACCGGAACACCATGCATCCTGCGCACACCGCCACGGAGCGCGCTGGCTATTGCGATGCATGCACTCAACCTGCTCGCCATGCGCCAGTTGCTGGCAGACGTCGAGCGCTTCGCCGAGCGGTGTGAACTGCTGGTCGTGCCGCCGCTATGCCCGCTGTCCGTCAACTCCTATGACTTCTCGCACACCAGGGAGCTCATCCGTCGGGCGGAGACCGTCACCGGCCACTGGCTGGAGGATGGCACGCAGGGCAAGGATCCTCGTTGGGTCCTGGCCCCGCATCACCATCGTGGGGGTGAATCGACTTGACTGGATCGAGAAGCAGAGCAAGTGCCTAAGCCAGGCGCTGTCGTGCTATGTCCCGGTCGAATGGGTGGCGCGTCAGCTGGGGCACACCGACACCACCATGGTGAAGAAGCACTACGGGCGTTGGATTCCCGCGGATACCCGGAGCATGGCGGGGATGGTGTCGCAGATGATGGGATTCAGACCCGAATCGTCCTAGGGCGTCCTAGAGCGGACTATGAGTACGATTTGGTCCTAATTTGGTCCTAAACCGGTATCCCAGAAAGCAAAAACCCCTGACTTCACTAGGAATATCAGGGGTTTGCTTGAATCGGAAAGTGGCGGTGAGGGAGGGATTCGAACCCTCGATACGGTTTCCCGTATACACACTTTCCAGGCGTGCTCCTTCAACCGCTCGGACACCTCACCGGAATCTCTTCGAGGCGTTGGCCCCGTCGAGGTGCGCTAATTTAGTGGAGTGTTTTCTGGAATGCAAACACTTTTTTCATAAATTTCATGCGTTTATGAAAAAAACTTCGCATGCCCGTTTCCCCTTGTCCTGTCAAGTAGCCTTCAAGGGCTCCGGGAAGGCTTTCCGCCGCGGACTGCGGGCGGCGGCGCGAAGGCTGACTCATCGGTCAGTCTCAATCCTTTACCTCCACGGTAGCGCTGGGTAACGTCAACCCACTTCTTAACAAGGAACCCGCCATGAGTGAGCTGATCTCCTACCAACTCGAAGACGGCATCGCCACCCTGACCCTATGCAACGGCAAGGTGAACGCCATCTCCCCGGATGTGATCGCCGCCTTCAACGTTGCGCTGGATCGCGCGGAGCAGGATCGCGCCATCGTGATCATCACCGGTCAGCCGGGCATTCTCTCCGGCGGATACGACCTCAAGGTGATGACCTCCGGCCCGGAAAATGCCATTGCCCTGGTCGCCGCCGGTTCCACCCTGGCCCGCCGCATGCTGGCGCACCCCTACCCCATCATTGTTGCCTGCCCGGGCCATGCGGTGGCCAAGGGCGCGTTCATCCTGCTGTCCGCGGACTACCGCATAGGTGTCGAAGGTCCGTTCAGCATCGGCCTGAACGAGGTGCAGATCGGCATGACCATGCATCACGTAGGCATCGAGCTGGCCCGTGATCGCCTGCGCAAGTCCGCCTTCCACCGTTCGGTGATCAATGGCGAGATGTTCAATCCGCAGGACGCCCTGGATGCTGGCTTCCTCGACAAGGTGGTTCCGCTCGAGCAACTGCCGGAAGCCGCACGCACCACCGCCCTGCAGTTGAAGAAGATCAACATGACCGCGCACCGCAACACCAAGCTCAAAGTACGCAAGGCGCTCCTGGAAACCCTGGACGCGGCCATCGAGATCGACAAGCAGCAACTGGTCTGAGCCCTGCCCACGAAAAAGCCCCGCTCTGCGGGGCTTTTCATTGGACCTTGATTTACATGCCGCCGTTGTCATCTCCAGGTTCGGCACCGGCGTCTCCGCCGCGGTCGTCGCCAACGTCGTGATCAGGGCCATCATCGGCTCCCTGGCCGACGCCATGGGCCTCCCCTACGTCGTGGTCGGCACCGTCGTCCGCACCATGGCCGACCCCATGGGCTTCGCCCACATCATGGCCAGGCCCATCGTCGGCGCCGCGACCGCTATGGCCGCTGCCGGAGCCGCTGTGGCCGCCTTCGCCGCTATGCCCGCTACCGTGTCCACCGCCATCACCTCCATGGCCGCTACCACCGCCGCCACTGCCGCTGCCGCCGTGTCCACCCCCACCACCACTGCCGCCGCCTCCGCCACTACCACCACCTCCACCGCTGCCGCCGCCCCCACCGCCGTCTCCACCCTCCTTGGCGTAAGCACTCGGCAAACTGGAAAGGTCGCCCGGCAACAGGCTGCAAGACAGGCTGAAGACCGCACAGATTGCCATCGCCAGTACGCACTTCTTCAACACCATGACAGGCCTCCGCTCGTTCTTCTCGAGGATCACCCTTTAAACGCTAGCGCCTGTAACAAGATACTTCACAAAGCCTGACAGGTGGCGAAATGACAGGTAAACAGCGCCAAACTGCTGACAACTATCTCGACCACGGTTTCCGGGGAGCGCAGCCAGGCGCTGTGGGCACGCTCGGTCGCGGATCGAGGCGACGGCATGAGAACAGCGCCACGGAGCCACGGGTCGAGCGGTAGCGCCGATAGGGGCAGCTGAAGGCTTCGGTCATCCTTGTACCGATCGAGGTGCGGGAACAATTTAGAGCAGGTGCTCTAGCCACACCATTGCAGAACCTCGTCCATCGGCAAGACTCAGATAACCAGGCGCGATACTCTCTGCGCCATGTTTCCAATCACCGGATGAAGGAATCGCTGAACCATGGGTCGAGTCGTTGCCGCCGCTGTATACGCCAAAGGCCGGAGAGTCACCGACATAACCCTCGATGAAGGCCTGCAGTGGGCCAGCAAGCCTGGCCATTTCGTCTGGATCGGCCTGCATGACCCGGGCACGGAGGAGCTGAGCAACCTGCAACGGCAGTTCGACCTGCACGAACTCGCCCTGGAAGACGCGCTCACCCGCCACACGCGGCCCAAGCTGGAGACCTTCGGCGATGCCCTGTTCCTGGTGGTCTACTCGCCAATCGTGGTCGATGACGAGTTGCAGTTCATCGAGACCCAGCTGTTCGCCGGCAAGGGCTACATCATCAGTGCTCGCTATGGCGAGTCCGCGCCCTACTCCCGGGTTCGCCAGCGTTGTGAAGCGCGCCCGTTGCTACTCGAGCATGGCGAGGATTTCGTCCTCTACGCGCTGCTCAGCTTCGTGATGGAGAACTACCGCCCGCTGATGGACAGCTTCCATTCGGAACTGGAGGAAATCGAGCAGAACGTGCTGGATCGCCCACTGGGCCAGGCCGATGTCGAGCGCATCCACTGCCTGCGCCGCGACCTGCTCCGCCTGCGCCGCTACATCGGCCCCATGGGGGAAATCTGCGAAGAGCTGCAGCGCCTGGACTTCCCCTTCATCGACAAGCACATGCGCCCCTACTTCCGCGATATCTCTATCCACGTCAATCGGCTGCTGGAAGACCTGACCGGCCTGCGGGAGATGGCCGACCACGCCATCGAGATCGGCCTGTTGCTGGAGTCGTCGCGCCAGAGCGTAGTGCAGCGCAAGTTCGCCGCCTGGGCGGCCATTCTTGCTTTTCCGACAGCGATTGCGGGCATCTACGGCATGAACTTCCAGTACATGCCGGAGCTGGGCTGGCATTACGGCTACTTCGGCGTGCTGGGATTCGTCGCCACCGGTTGTACCGCGTTGTACGCGAGCTTCAAGCACTACGGCTGGCTGTGAATCTCGGCGGCCGATAGCCACCACACGGCGTTCCAACCGGTCGGGAGCGCCCATGAAAAAGCCCGCCAGATGGCGGGCTTTTCTGTTCCTGAGCAGGGATCAGGCGGCGCGGTCGCGGGCTATGAAACGCATCATCCACTCGGCGACAGCAGTGCCCTGGTGGTCGCGATCCAGGCTGCTCACACCCTGCTTGTAGATCTCGTCGCCGAGGAAATCCTGGCGCAGGTCCAATATCGCGCGCGAGTAGTCATGGACGAACTCCGGGTGACCCTGGAAGCACAGCACCTGGTCGCCGATGGCGTAGGCGGCATTCGGGCAGAAGTCGCTGGAGGCCAGGAGGGTGGCGCCTTTGGGCAGCTGAGTGACTTGGTCCTGATGGCTGATGAGCAGAGTCAGGTCATCCAGCGCGGGGGTCATCCATTCCGGCTTGTGCTTCAGTTGGTAACTGTGGCTACCCACGCCCCAACCCTGGGTGGCGCGCTCGGTGCGGCCGCCCAGCAAGAGGGCCAGCAGTTGGTGGCCGAAGCACACACCCAGCAGCTTGTCACCGGCCTCATAGCGCGCCAGCAGGAATTCCTTGAGCGTGGTGATCCATGGGTCGGCGCCGAAGGAATCGGCCTTGCTGCCGGTCACCAGGTAAGCGTCGAACTTCTCGCCTTCCGGTGGGTAATGCCCCTGCACCACGTTGTAGACACTGAACTCCGCCGCAATCGGCTGCTTGGCGAACAACTGCTCGAACATCAGGCCGTAGCCTTTGTACTGGTCGATCAGCTCGGGGCGGAGAATGTCGGTTTCGAGAATGCAGATGCGAAGTGGCATTAGCTCATGGTTCCTGAAATGCAGAGAGGCTCTATGTGGGGAAAATGTGCGTTTTATTTAACACAGTGCCGAGGTGATTGAAATACCGCCAGGTGCACCCCGTCATAGTCGGCGCCTAACGGCGTCATAGACGGCGCCGATATCCCCGCTCTCCAATGAATACTTAGGACGCCCTACCCCTCTAATTCGCGGCCTGCCGGAGCTCGTCAATAAAAATTGACGGCGCCCGGCGGAACTATTGGTGGCGTCGATAGTTACCATGCCCATTGCTCGTTTTTTCATCGAAACGTTTTTCGCGACTCTATGCCCACCCAAGCCCCCGGCCACGGAGTCACGACATGAGCAACCCCACCATCAAGCACGCACGCAACGGCGCCCTCGCCAGCCTCGGCCTGTATTTCGTCGTGGTGATGGTGGTCCTGGCCATCAGCTTCGGTTACGAGCGCGGCCGCATCGGTGTGAGTCCCACGGACGCCTCCATGAGCTTCTACCAGCAGCTCAGCCAGAGCATCCCGGTGTTGCTGGCAAGCGAGAAGAAACCCAGCGGAAGACAAGGCTGAATCCAGGACAGGCAACACCGATCATGAAACAGCACAAGAACCGACTCTATTTCCTCACCGCCCTGGCAGTCATGACCAACGGCTTTTCGCTGATTGGCAGTGCCCATGGCTCGGTGGGTGCGGTGGCCAAGAACATCGAGGCCATCCACAGCATCAGCCGCGGCATCGTCACTGAACTGGCCCTGCGGGGCCATTCCGGCAACCCGCCCGCCGGCCGCGACTTCCCGCTTCCAGCCGTGTTCGACATGAGCTCACTGGTGTGCTGCCGCGACCATCTGGCATGAAAGGCGGTCTCACCCGACAAGTTCCGGTAGACTGCCGCCCCCGTTTTTCAATCAAGGGTTTGCAGCAGTGTTCATCAAGGCATTACGAGTCGGCCTGGGCCAGTTGATCATCTTCCTCGACCTCATCACCCGCCCGCGCAAGCTGCGCCGCAGCCCCGAGGCGCAAGCCCGGGTCGCGGAAGAGGCCACCAGCCTCGCGCTCTACCAGTTCAACGCCTGCCCCTTCTGTGTGAAGACCCGCCGCGCCATGCACCGGCTTAACCTGCCGATCGCCCTGCGCGATGCGAAAAATGACGAGACCCATCGCGCCGCCCTGCTGGCCGGTGGCGGCAAGATCAAGGTGCCTTGCCTGCGCATCGAGGAAAACGGAGAAAGCCGCTGGATGTACGAATCCAACGACATCATCCGGTACCTGGAGAACCGCTTCGCCACGGCGTAAGTCCAGGCAGGGTGCAGCATGAAAAACCGGCTCGCGAGGAGCCGGTTTTTTCTTTCGGGTCGATGGATCAGAACAGCTCGCCCCTGGCCGCCTTGTCCAGCAGCAGCGCCGGCGGCTCGAAGCGCTCGCCGTATTGCTCGGCCAGGTAGCGGGCGCGGGCGACGAAGTCGCGCGGGCCGTACTGGTTGATGAACTGCAGCACGCCGCCGGTCCAGGCGGCGAAGCCGATGCCGAAGATCGAACCGATGTTGGCGTCGGCGACCGAGTGCAGCACGCCCTCCTCCACGCAGCGCACGGTCTCGATGGCCTGGATGAAGAGGATGCGATCGCGCACATCCTCCTGCGGTATCTGCCGGTCGGCCTTCTCGAAGCGCGCCTTGAGCTCCGACCAGAGGTGCTTCCTGCCGCCCGCCGGGTACTCGTAGAAGCCGCCGCCCGCCGCTTTGCCGGGCCGCTTGTATTCGTTGAGCATCAGGTCGATCACGGCGAAGGCCGGATGCTCCGGCATCGCCTTGCCCTCGGCCTTGAGGTCTTCGGCGGTCTGGTTGCGGATATGGGCCATCAGACTCATGGAGACTTCATCGGAGATCGCCAGGGGCCCTACCGGCATGCCGGCCTTGCGGGTCTCGTTCTCGATCATCGCCGCCGACACGCCCTCGCCCAGCATGGCGATGCCTTCGTTGGTGAAGGTGCCGAACACGCGGGAGGTGAAGAATCCACGGCTGTCGTTGACCACGATGGGCGTCTTCTTGATCTGCAGCACATAGTCGAAGCCACGGGCCAGGGTTTCGTCCGAGGTCTTCTCGCCGCGGATGATCTCCACCAGCGGCATGCGGTCCACTGGGCTGAAGAAGTGCAGGCCGATGAACTTCTCCGGTTTCGTCACTGCCTGGGCCAGGCCGGTGATGGGCAGGGTGGAGGTGTTGGACGCGATCACGGCGTCTGGCAGCGCGGCGGCCTCGGCGGCAGCGCTGACCTTGGCCTTCAGCTCGCGGTTCTCGAACACCGCTTCGATGATCAGGTCGCAGCCATCGAGGTCGGCATCACTGGCGGTGGCCTTGATGTGGCCGAGGATGGCGTCACGCTTCTCGACGGCCATGTGGCCACGGCTCACCAGTTGGTCCAGCAGGCCCTGGGTGTAGGCCTTGCCCTTCTCCGCCGCTTCCACCGACACGTCCTTGAGCACCACCTCGATGCCGGAGATGGCCGAAACGTAGGCAATGCCCGCGCCCATCATGCCGGCACCGAGCACGCCCACCTTCCTGGTCACGTAGGGCGCCGGGCCCTTGGGTCGCGAGCTGCCCGCGCTGATCTCATTCAACTGGAACCAGAAGGTGCCGATCAGGTTCTTCGCCACCTGGCCGGTGGTGAGCTCGGTGAAGTAACGCGCCTCGATCAACTGGGCCGTGTCGAAGTCCACCTGGGCACCTTCGACCGCGGCGCACATGATCTTCTCCGGCGCCGGGAAGCAGCCCTTGGTCTTGTCGCGCAGGACCGACGGGGCGATGGCCAGCATCTGCGCCACATTGGGGCTGGACGGAGTGCCACCGGGGATCTTGTAGCCGGGTGCGTCCCAGGGCTGCACCGACTTGGGATTGGCCAGGATCCAGGCACGGGCCTTGGCCAGCATCTCGTCCGGGGTCTGGGCGATGTCATGGATCAGGCCGGCCTTGAGGGCCTGATCCGGACGCACCTTGCGGCCTTCGGCGAGGTACGGCAGGGCTTTCTCGATGCCCAGCAGGCGCACCATGCGCACCACGCCGCCACCGCCCGGTAGCAGGCCGAGGGTCACTTCCGGCAGGCCGAGTTGCACGCTGTTGTCGTTCAGGGCGATGCGGTGATGGCAGGCCAGGCAGATTTCCCAACCGCCACCCAGGGCCGCACCATTGATGGCCGCCACCACGGGCTTGCCGAGGGTTTCCAGGCGGCGCAGCTGGCCCTTGATGCCCAGCACCATCTGGTAGAAGGCGTTGGCTTCGGCCTTGGTGACCCTGATCAGTTCGTTGAGGTCACCGCCGGCGAAGAAGGTCTTCTTGCCCGAGGTGACGATGACCCCGGCAATGCTGTCCTTCTCCGCCTCCAGGCGCTCGACGGCCTTGCCCATGGCTTGGCGGTATACCGCGTTCATGGTGTTGGCGCTCTGCCCTGGCATGTCCATGGTCAGGACGACGATATTGTCCTGGCCTTTCTCGTAACGGATGGCGTCTGTCATTTTTCTTCTCCGCCTCAAACCTTCTCGATGATCGTTGCGATACCCATGCCGCCACCGACGCACAAGGTCGCGAGGCCGTAGCGCAGGTTGCGCGCCTCCAGCTCGTCCAGCAGGGTGCCGAGGATGGCGCATCCGGTAGCCCCCAGCGGGTGGCCCAGGGCGATGGAGCCGCCGTTGACGTTGACCTTGTCCTCCGGCACGCCCATGTCCTTCATGAACTTCATCACCACCGAGGCGAAGGCTTCATTGACTTCGAACAGGTCGATGTCGGCCACGGTCAATCCGGCCTTGGCCAGGGCCTTGCGGGTGGCCGGCGCCGGGCCGGTGAGCATGATGGTCGGGTCGGTGCTGGTGACCGCCGTGGCGACGATGCGCGCGCGGGGTTTCAGCCCCAGCTCCTTGCCCTTGGCGGCGGAGCCGATGAGCATGGCGGCGGCACCGTCGACAATGCCGGAGCTGTTGCCCGGCGTGTGCACGTGCTCGATGCGTTCCAGCTGGCTGTACTTGCGCAGGGCGGTGGCGTCGAAGCCCATCTGCCCCATCATCTCGAAGCTGGCTTTCAAGGCGCCCAGGCCTTCCAGGGTGGAGTCGCCGCGGATGAACTCGTCATGGTCGAGCAGGACGATGCCGTTCTGGTCGGTGACCGGCACCAGGGACTTGGCGAAGGCGTCGCTGGCACGGGCGCGGGCGGCCTTCTGCTGGGAACGCAGGGCGAAGGCATCGACATCCTGGCGGCTGAAGCCTTCCAGGGTGGCGATCAGGTCGGCACCGATACCCTGGGGCACGAAGCTGGTGTGCAGGTTGGTTTCCGGGTCCATGGCCCAAGCGCCACCATCAGAGCCCATGGGTACGCGGGACATGGACTCCACGCCACCGGCCACCACCAGGTCTTCGAAGCCGGAACGCACCTTCATCGCCGCCAGGTTCACCGCCTCCAGGCCCGATGCGCAGAAGCGGTTGATCTGCTGGCCGGCAACGCTTTCGTCCCAGTCGGCCACCAGCGCGGCGGTCTTGGCGATATCGGCGCCCTGGTCGCCCACCGGCGTCACGCAGCCCAGGACGATGTCATCCACCTGGCTGGTGTCCAGGTCATTGCGCTCGGCCAGAGCGCGCAGCAGCCCGGCGATCAGGTTGACCGGCTTGACGCTGTGCAGAGCGCCGTCCTTCTTGCCCTTGCCGCGGGGCGTGCGCACCGCGTCGAAAATGAATGCTTCGGTCATGGCGTCCTCTTGAGGCAGCTGGTGGCAACGACTGTGCCTGTTGTTCTTGTAGGTCGACCGCCGGTGCCCTGGCGGGCTATGGCTACCTTATCGCTATAGGCCATTGGCTCAATGACGGAAATGCTCAGGCCCATTGACCGCTGCGCTCAGACGAACGGTCGGCTGATGGCCAGTTGCTGGCGAACATGAAAGGGATGTGTCTGGCCTCGGGGCTGGTGCATAGCGATCAGCCACTCTCAATAGCCGGGCATTACTAAAGCCAGCGCGCTAGTTACCAACCGATATAAACGCAGTGTGATGCCGGCCCTAGAGTTTGAAGTGCAAGTGGCCGCTGCCGGGTTTTGCCGGGGCGGCTTTTCTATCCAAAGCCACGGGGGAAGGTGAGGTTCCGGGCCGGCCGTAGGGAGCCCAGACCGACGCGCCTCCAACAACAACAAAGGCAGTTGGCCATGTTAAAGCAGCCGAAAATGCGGCAAGCGAGCCTGATCGTCTTTGCCACCACCGTCATTCTTATCCTTCCCAACCTGACCCGCCTGGTCAGCTGAAAGTCGCTCAACCACTGGTCGTCCTGTGCTGCGTACCGCGCCGATGCGGTCAACGCAGCGCGGGTAGCCACCACGCCAGCAGCAGCGGAATCCACACGAAGGACAGCAGCGTCGAGCACAGCACCAGGCTGGCCACCGCTTCCGGCGAACGTCCCGCGCGCACCGCGAACAGATAGTTGAACACCGCTACCGGCATCGCCGATTGCATCACTAGTACGCCCTGGGCGAGCGGCGACAAGTCCAGCATCCAGCCCACCAGCCAGCCCACGGCGGCGCCACAGAAGATCCGCAGTGCGCCTAGCAGCATGCCGTTGCCCAGGTGGTGCACGCGAATGCTGGCCAGGGATACGCCGAGGGTCAGCAGCATCAGCGGAATGGTCATGCCACCCAGCAGGCCGAGGGTGTTGGCCACCCAGCGCGGCAGCTCGATGTCCCAGATCACCAGGGGCAAGGCCAGGGCCAGGCTGATGATGATGGGGTTGGCCAACAGCCGCTTCGGCGACCGTTCACTGCCGGACAGCAGCAGGCCAAGGCTGAAATGCCCCACCGAGAGCACCAGGAAGAAGGCCACCGCCAGCGCCAGCCCCTGCTCGCCGAAGGCATACAAGGCGATGGGCAGGCCCATGTTGCCGGAGTTGGGGAACAGATAGGCCGGTACCAGGATGCGCCAGTCCTGCTTGAACGCCCGGCTGAGCAGGCTGCCGACCAGCCCCATGGCCAGCATCACCAGCAGGCAGGCGATGGCCAGTTGGCCGAAGGCGTGGCGATCGATCTCGGTGCGGCTCAGGGTCGACAGCACCAGGCTCGGGGTGCCGATGTTCAGCACCAGGCGCGCGATGAATTCGGTGGGATAAGGCTGCCCGGAACGGGCCCAGCCATATCCAATGCCGGCGACAATCAGCACCGGCGCCATGACCGCGAACAACTCGGCCAGCATGGGCTCTCCTTAAGCGCTTCCGGTGCCCGAGTGCGGGACTGAAGAAAGCTCTGGTTATGACGGAAAGCCGCGATCCTAACGGCCTGCGCCCCCTTGGAGCAATTGTGCTAGGTTGCCTGAACAGCCGTCATGGGAGCCGCCATCATGCGTACCCTGCTCGCCACAGTCGCCCTTGCACTTGCCCTTGCCCTGAGCCTGCCGGCCACCGCCGGCGATACCGACCAGGCTGCCGCTGTCCAAGCCATGCGCCAGCCGAATGCCGTGCTGATCGATGTGCGCACCCCCGAGGAAGTCGCCGGAGGCGCCATTCCCGGTGCGCGCAATATCGGCTACGAGGAAATCGGCGACCAGATTGCCGAGGTCGCCCCGGACAAGAACACCCCCATAGTGCTCTACTGCCGCAGCGGTCGCCGTTCCGGCATCGCCCAGGACAGCCTGCAGGAGCTGGGCTATACCCGGGTGATCAATGGCGGCGGCTACCTGGACCTGAAAACCGCCCTGGACAAGGATTGATCGATGCGCAAAGCGCTGCTGGCCCTGCTCTTCAGTTTCACCCCGCTCCACGCCGCCGAGCTGACCCTGGAACTGCCCGGCGGCACCCGCACCTGGGACACCGCGGCCCTGCTCGCCCATCCCCAGGCGCAGGAGGTGAGCATTGCCGATGACGTTTCCTACAAAAAAACCATGCGCTATCGCGCCGTGCCCCTGGCAGCGCTGCTGGATGGCGTGACTCCGGCGCAGCACCTGCAGGCGGTGGCCCTGGACGGCTTCGCCGCCGAACTGACTGCCGGGCCTCTGCTCGCCGCGGATGGCGCCCGCGCCTGGCTGGCCATCGAAGACCCGGCACAACCCTGGCCGCCGATCGCCGAGGGCAAGCCCAGCGCTGGGCCCTTCTACCTGGTGTGGACCGATCCCAAGGCCGCCGACATCGGCCCGGAACAATGGCCCTTCCAGGTGGCTCGCATCCGCTACCTGCCATCCGTAGCCGAGCGCTTCCCGGCCCTGCGCCCGGCAAGCAATGCCGCGCCGGAGGTGCAGGCCGGCTTCGCCCAGTTCCAGAAGAACTGCCTGGCCTGCCACCGCCTCAATGGCGCCGGTGACGCCCAGTTCGGCCCGGACCTGAACATTCCCCACAACCCCACCGAGTACCTGGCCGGCGACTTCCTGCCCCGCTACATCCGCGACCCGCAAAGCCTGCGCCGCTGGCCCCAGGGCAAGATGCCGGGATTCTCGAAGGACGCGATCAGTGATGAACAACTGGGGCAGTTGATCGGCTATCTGAAACATATGGCGGGGAGGAAGGTGCAACCCTGAAGGTTTCCTGGGCGGCTGGTCCGTCGCAGGTCTCCCCCTGGGACGCCCTGCCGCGCCCACCTGCCCTCTCCCCAACCATCTCCCTGAAGGGAGAGGGGGCAGCTAGTGCCAATGGTGGATTCCGTAGCCCTCGCACAAACCCTGTAGGGGCGAATTCATTCGCCAAGGAGACCGCAGGTCTCCCCCTGGGGACGCCCTGCCGCGGCCACCTGCCCTCACCCCAACCCTCTCCCTGAAGGGAGAGGGGGCAGTTAGTGCCACTGGTGGATTCCGTAGCCCTCGCACGAACCCTGTGGGGGCGCATTCATTCGCCAAGGAGACCGCAGGTCTCCCCCTGGGACGCCCTGCCACGGCCACCTGCCCTCACCCAACCCTCTCCCTGAAGGGAGAGGGGGCAGTTAGTGCCAATGGTGGATTCCGTAGCCCTCACACGAACCCTGTAGGGGCGAATTCATTCGCCAAGGAGACCGCAGGTCTCCCCCTGGGAACGCCCTGCCGCGGCCACCTGCCCTCACCCCAACCCTCTCCCTGAAGGGAGAGGGGGCAGTTAGTGCCACTGGTGGATTCCGTAGCCCTCACACGAACCCTGTAGGGGCGAATTCATTCGCCAGGGGGACCGCAGGTCTCCCCTTCCCCCGACTCAGACGTTGTACTCCACCGGCGGAGGCGGCAGTTCGCCGATCAGATCCTGCAGTCCGGCCGCCCATTGCTTGCGGATGTCGGCGAAATACTTGTCGTCCTCCGTCACCCGGTAGCCCGCCGGAATGATCAGGCTGTCGCGGTGGTAGACCAGCAGGTCCAGCGGCATGCCCACGGAGAGGTTGCTTCGAATGGTGGAGTCGAAGGACACCAGGGCGCAGCGCAGGGCCTCCTCCAGGTTGGTGTCGAACTCCAGGTTGCGGTCGAGGATGGGCTTGCCGTATTTGCTCTCTCCCAGTTGCAGGAAGGGCGTGTCCTCGGTGGCCTGGATGAAGTTGCCCTGGGGATAGATGCTGTAGAGGTCCTGCGGATTGCCGGCGATCTGCCCGCCCACCAGGAAGGAACAGGTGAGGTCGGTATTGCCGGCCAGCGGCGCGCCGTCGCGGGCGATGACTTCACGGATGGTCTCGGCCACCAGGGCGGTGGCGTCGTAGAGGGTGGGCACGTTGTGGAGATTGGGCGCCGAACCGTCGAGGCGTTGCTTGAGCAGGTTCACCACCGACTGCGAGGTGGCCAGGTTGCCGGCGCTCTGCAGCACGATCAGCCGCTCGCCGCTGACGCCGAAGGTATAGAGCTTGCGAAAGGTGGCGATATGGTCGATGCCCGCGTTGGTCCGCGAGTCTGAAACGAACACCAGGCCATCGGCCAGGTGCATGGCAACGCAGTAGGTCATGCCGTTTCTCCTTGTGGGGATCCCCCGCTGCGTTTCTCCGATCGCCGTGCCCATTCCCGGGCAAGGCAGTAAAAGGCGATCGGCGCTGCGGGGAACCTGGTGCTTACTGCTCCTGGACCAGCAAGAGCGGCGGCGCGTCGACCTTCGCGTGCATCTGCTCGCCACCACCCCCCCGGCGCATGCCGCGCACCGGGCAGGCGTCCAGGTAGTCCAGGCCCACCGCCAGCTTCAGATGGCGCGCAGGAAGAGACAGATTGTTGGTCACGTCGAAGCTGTACCAGGCGTCTCCCAGCCAGGCTTCGGCCCAGGCGTGGCTGGCCAGGTGCTGGTCATTGCCCTGGTACAGGTAGCCGGACACGAAGCGCGCGGGAATCCCCAGGCTGCGGGCGCAGGCGAGGAAGGCGTGGGCGTGGTCCTGGCAGACCCCGGCGCGGCCGGCGAAGGCTTCGGCGGCGGTGCTGTCGATGCGGGTCACTCCCTTCTTGAAGGGCATCTGCTCATGCAGCGCCTCCATCAGATCGATCAGGCCGCTGCGGTCCCGGCGATTGCCGCACTGCAGCGCCGCGAACTCGCGCAGGGCGTCATCGGCCGTGGTCAGGCGGGTGAAGCGCAGGAAGGGCAAGGCCGAATGCGTGTCGTGTTCGGCCTCGCGCTGCTCGTCAATCTCAACCTGGCCACGGGCACTGATGACGATGGCCTCGTGGGGCTCGTCCAGGGTCAGCACGTGGAAGATGTTGCCAAAGGGATCGATCTGCGCCCGCACCGGATGCGGCAGGGTGAGCTCCCAACTGAGTACGTGCTGGCGTTCATTTTCCTGGGGCGTCAGACGCAGGTACTGGATGCTGGCGCGGACCTGGTCGTCGTAGCGGTACGTGGTGTCGTGGCGAATGGACAGTTTCATACAGCCTCCAGATACGAACTGTGGATGGCTCGAGCAAGTTGGCGAACCAGCAGGATGAAATCGGTGAGCCAGGTATGCAGGCCATCGGCGAGGATCTCGTCGATGGCGGAGTAGCGCAGCCGCGCATCCAGTTCGGCGGCCAAGCGCTGGGCCGGGCGGCCGTTGTCGCCCGGCAGCCCGGAGAGGATGAGGTTGAGCTCCTCCATGCAGGCGCGCAGCGAGCGCGGCACGTCGGCACGCAGCAGCAGCAGCTCGGAGACCTGGCGGGCATCGGGGGAGCCCCGGTAAACCTCGGTGTAGGCCTCGAAGGAGGACAGCGCACGGAGCAAGGCGCTCCATTGGTAGTAGCCACGGGCGGAGCTGTCGCTCACTTCCTCGGACTCTTCACCGAACATTTCGTAGCGCGAGTCCAGCAGGCGCAGGGTGTTGTCCGCCCGTTCGATGAAGGTACCCAGGCGTATGAAGCAATAGGCCTCGCCACGCATGATGGTGCCGTAGGTGGCGCCACGGAACAGGTGCGAGCGCTCCTTCACCCACTCGCAGAAACGGCTGATGCCGTAGCGGCCGAGCCCCTCGTTGGAAATGTTCAGCATTTCCAGCCAGGTGGCATTGATGTTTTCCCAGATGTCGGCGGTGATCCGCCCGCGCACGGCATGGGCGTTGATCCGTGCCGCGCGCAGGCAGCTGAAGATGCTGGCCTGGTTATCGGCGTCGAGGGCGTAGAAGTGCAGCATGCGCCCCGCGTTCAGCTCACCATGGCGTTCCTGGTACAGGTCCAGGGTACCGGTGCTGAGCAGGGACATGGCCAGCTCATCCAGGCTGTCGCCGCGACCGTCCTGGGGCATCAGCGACAGGGAGTAGCTGACCTCCAGCATGCGCGCCAGGTTTTCGGCACGCTCCAGGTAACGGGACATCCAGTAGAGTTCGGAGGCTGTTCTGGAAAGCATGGTCAGTCCTCCACTATCCAGGTGTCCTTGGTGCCGCCGCCCTGGGACGAGTTCACCACCAGCGAGCCCTCGCGCAATGCCACGCGGGTCAGGCCACCGGGCACCAGGCGGGTTTCCCGGCCGGAAAGGACGAAGGGCCGCAGGTCGATATGGCGCGGCGCGATACCCTGTTCGACGAAGGTCGGGCAGGTGGACAGGCACAAGGTGGGTTGGGCGATGTAGGCCTCGGGGCGGGCCTTGAGGCGCTCGCGGAACGTCTCGATCTCCTTGGCGCTGGCCGCCGGGCCCACCAGCATGCCGTAGCCGCCGGAGCCCTGGGTTTCCTTGACCACCAGTTCCGGCAGGTGGGCCAGCACGTGGGACAGCTCTTCGGGTTTGCGGCATTGCCAGGTGGGCACGTTCTTCAGGATGGGCTCCTCGTCCAGGTAGAAGCGGATCATTTCGCCAACGTAGGGGTAGATGGACTTGTCGTCCGCCACCCCGGTACCGATGGCATTGGCCAGCACCACATTGCCGGAACGGTAGGCGGCCAGCAGGCCGGGCACGCCCAGCATGGATTCGGGGTTGAAGGCCAGCGGGTCGAGGAAGGCGTCGTCCAGCCGTCGGTAGATCACGTCCACCGGCTGCGGGCCGGACGTGGTGCGCATGAACACACGGTCGTCACGCACGAACAGATCGGCCCCTTCCACCAGTTCCACCCCCATCTCGCGGGCGAGGAAGGCGTGCTCGAAGTAGGCGCTGTTGAAGCGTCCCGGCGTCAGCACCACCACGCTGGGGTTATCCAGCGCACTGGAGCTCTTCAGGGTGTCCAGCAGCAGGTTCGGGTAGTGGTCGATCGGCGCGACGCGCTGGGCGGCGAACAGTTCGGGGAACAGCCGCATCATCATCTTGCGGTCTTCCAGCATGTAGCTGACGCCGCTGGGGGTGCGCAGGTTGTCCTCCAGCACGTAGTAGGTGCCGTCGCCGTCGCGCACCAGGTCCACACCGGCGATATGGGCGTAGATGTCACGGTGCAGGTCCAGGCCCTGCATGGCGATCTGGTAGCCCTCGTTGGCCAGCACCTGCTCGGCGGGAATGATCCCGGCCTTGATGATCCGCTGGTCGTGGTAGAGGTCGGCGAGAAACTGGTTCAGCGCCTTGACGCGCTGGATGCAGCCCTTCTCCACCACTCGCCATTCGCTCATGGGAATCGCGCGGGGGATGGTATCGAAGGGGATCAGGCGCTCGGTGCCCTGCTCGTCTCCATAGAGGGTGAAGGTGATACCGGCGCGATGGAACAGCAGGTCGGCCTCGCGGCGCCGCTGGGCCAGCAGTTCCTGGGGCGTGTCCGCCAGCCAGCGCGCGAATTCCCGGTAATGCGGACGGCATTCGCCACTCGCGTCATACATCTCGTCATAAAAGGTGCGGGACATGCCTAACTCCTTGTCGCCACGGGCATCTACGCATTCGCAAGCCCCGTGCCATCGCAACAACTGTTTTTGTTTTCAACAACTTGCAGCACACACGCAGTCGTCGCGCCCCAGGCTGGTGCAGCCCGCGATGCGGAACTGCCGGCGCCGCCCTATTTGGCGGCGGTACTGGATTGGACGAATTGCGACGGCGAGGTGATCCCCCACGCTCCACCCGGGGGCACCACCATCCCTGGAAGAGACAGTCTAGCCCGGCCGCGTGCGGCCACTAGGTCCTGATTGTTCTATGCATATGTTGCGATTTGGAATTTGCCCTATAACCCGCCGACCTAAAGCCATAGGGGCCGTCATGGGCAGGATAGCCGGGCCGTATTTCAAAGAGCCCGGGAGGCTTCCATACTTGCCCCAATCCCGTGCCTCCACTCTTGCCCCGGAGGAAGCCCGCCATGCTCACCATCGGAGACAAGCTGCCCGCGTTCGACCTTCGGGCGGTGGACCACGACTCGGAATACGCTCCCAACCCGCAAAGCGCCTTCAAGCGGATCAACCAGGACAGCTACCCCGGCAAGTGGAAGGTGCTGTTCTACTGGCCCAAGGATTTCACCTTCGTGTGCCCGACCGAGATCAAGGGCTACGGCGACCTGCTGGAGCAATTCAACGACCGCGACACCCAGCTCATCGGCGCCTCCACCGATAGCGAATTCGCCCATCTCGCCTGGCGCCGCGACCACCAGGACCTCAAGGGGTCGGGCTTCCCCTGGCTGGCCGATATCAAGCACGAACTGGCTGGCGCACTGGGCATCATCGACCGCCGCGAGGGCGTGGCCCTGCGCGCGACCTTCATCATCGATCCGGACAATCAGATCCGCCATGTCTCGGTGAACGACCTCTCCGTGGGGCGCAATCCCCAGGAAACGCTACGCCTGCTCGACGCCCTGCAGACCGATGAGCTCTGCCCCTGCAACTGGCACAAGGGTGAGGCCACCATTCATTTCTGAACTCACCGCAAGGCCCTGCCACCCGTGTCGGGTTATGCCCCCCAATAGCGGCTCGGGTGTCATCCGCCCATAAAAAAACCGCGGCCGGAGCCGCGGTTTTTTTCAGCCAGTCAGCCTCAGTGGGCCAGCAGCGAACCACCGACCTTGCCCGCCAGCTTCTCGGGCTTGATCAGGAAGCGCGCCAGCGCCGGCAGCAGCCACAGGGCGCCGAACATGTTCCAGAGGAGCATGAAGGTCAGCATCAGGCCCATGTCGGCCTGGAACTTGATGGCCGAGAAGATCCAGGTGGCGACACCGATGGCCAGGCAGAGGCCGGTGAAGAGCACCGCCTTACCGGTGGACTTCAGGGTCTGGTAGTAGGCCTCCTGCAGCGGCAGGCCGGCACGCAGGAAGCTTTCCAAACGGCTGTAGATGTAGATGCCGTAGTCGACACCGATACCCACACCGAGCGCGATCACCGGCAGGGTCGCCACCTTCACGCCAATGCCCAGCCAGGCCATCAGCGCGTTGCCCAGCACCGAAGTGAGGATCAGCGGCAGCACGATGCACAGGGTGGCGGCAATGGAGCGGAAGGTGATCAGGCACATCGCGGCAACGCAGATGTACACCAGGATCAGGATGGTCAGCTCGGCCTGGGCGATCACTTCGTTAGTGGCCGCTTCGATACCGGCGTTGCCCGCAGCCAGCAGGAACTGCAGGCCGTCCTTGTCATGCTCCTTGGCGAACGCTTCCACCGCGGTCACGGCGCGATGCAGGGTCTCGGCCTTGTGGTCGTTGAGGAACACCAGCACCGGCGCCAGCGAGCAGTCGGAGTTGTACAGGCCCTCGGCGCGGCTGATGGAGTTGTTCAGCACGTCCTGGTTGCGGGACAGGGTTTCCCACTTCAGGTTGCCCTCGTTCATCCCTTTGATCACCTGCTTGGAGACGGTGACCATGGAGATGGCCGATTGCACGCCCGGGGTGTTCTCCATCTTCCACATCAGCTCGTCCACCGGCGCCAGGGCGTCATGGGTGGAGCAGCCTTCGGGGCCGGTCTTGACCATGACCACCAGGACGTCGGAGCTGGTGGAGTAGTTGTTGATGATGAAGTTGTTGTCCTGGTTGTAGCGCGAGTCCGGACGCAGCTCCGGGGCGCCCTGGTCGAGGTCGCCGATCTTCAGGTTCTGGCTGTACCAGAGGCCGCCACCGAAGGCGATCAGGGCGATGACCACGGAGATCGGCGCCACCACCGGGTGGGCGAAGTTGGACAGCAGGCGCCAGAACGGATGGTCACGCACCGCGTCCTTCTTGCTGCGTTCGATGGCCTTCTTGCTGATGCCGACGTAGGAGATGGCAACCGGCAGCAGGATCAGGTTGGTGAACACGATCACCGCCACACCGATGGACGCGCCGATGGCCAGTTCGCGGATCACACCGATGTCGATGATCAGCAGGGTGATGAAGCCCACGGCGTCGGCGAGGATGGCGATCATGCCCGGCAGGAACAGCTGGCGGAAGGTGCGCCGCGCCGCGGTCAGGGCGTTGTCGGCGTCGCTGGATTGCAGCGCGATACCGTTGATCTTCTGCACGCCATGGGAGATGCCGATGGCGAAGATCAGGAAGGGCACCAGCATCGAGTAGGGATCGAGACCGAAGCCCACGCTGTGCATCAGGCCCAGCTGCCAGATCACCGCCACCAGGGTGGTGGAGAGCACGGCGATGGTGCTGCGGATGCACCAGGTGAACCAGTAGAGCAGCACCAGGGTGATGAGGAAGGCGATGCCGAAGAACATCACCACCATGATCAGGCCATCGATCAGGTCGCCCACCTTCTTCGCAAAACCCACCACGTGGACTTTCACGTTGGGATTCTGGGCCTGGTACTTGTCGCGGATCTTCTGTTCCAGCTCGTGGGAGAACTGGCGGTAGTCGAGCTTGAGCAGCTTGCTCTGGTCGTTCGGGTCCGGATAGGACTCCAGCAGCGGCACGTCGACGATGCTCGACTTGAAGTTGTTGGCCACCAGGCGACCGATCTGACCGGACTTGAGAACGTTGTTGCGCAGGTCCTCAAGGGTGGCCGGGGAACCGTCGTAGGTCTGCGGGATGACCTCACCGCCGGCGAAACCTTCCTCGGTCACCTCGGTCCAGCGCACGCTCGGGCTCCACAGGGACTTCAGGCCGGAACGGTCGACGCCGGAGATATAGAAGACCTCGTCGTGGATCTGCCGGAGGGTCTCCATGTACTCCTTGCTGAAGATATCGCCGTTGACCGCTTCCACCGAGATACGCACGGTGTTGCCGAGGTTGGCCAGGTCATTGCGGTGCTCGATCATCTTCTGGATGAAGGGATGATGCAGCGGGATCATCTTCTCGAAGCTGGTGGACGGCCGCACCTGCAGCGCCTGCCAGAAGAGGAAGATACTGACCAGCAGGCAGATGATGATCACGGCCGGCCGGTTGTTGAAGATCAGGCGCTCCAGGAAGGTCGCCTTGTCCTGGTGATGGGTACTCATCGTAACTCTCCGCCTTTCTTATAGTTGGCCCAGCTCGGCGCCGGTCGGCGACGCAACGCGTACACCGCCCTGTCCCACCAGGATCAGGTTGCCTTTCTCATCGGCGATGACACTGGCCAGCGACATGCGATCGCTGCGGTTCACCACTGCGAAGCTGCGGCCGTTGTCGGTGCTCTTCAGTACGCTGCCGCCATGGCCGACCACCACCAGGCTGCCGTCGGGCAGCAGCGCCCCGCCGGACAGGCCGAACTCCAGTTCGCCATGGGTGGTTTTCAGCGGCACGGTTTCCCAGCTTCCGCCGAAATCGGCAGAGCGGAACAAGTGGCCACGCAGGCCGTACGCGATCACCACGCCAGGCTCGGCAGTGCCGAGCACGCCGAACAGCGAGCCCTCGTAGGGGCCTTCGACGCGCTCCCAGGTCTCGCCCCAGTCGGCGGAGCGGAACATGCTGCCCGCCTCCCCCACCACGAACAGGCCGGAGTCCTTCACCGCGGTGATGGCGTTGAGGTGGTACTGATCTTCGTTTTCCAGGCGGTCGCTGACGTCTTGCCAGTTCTTGCCACCGTCCTGGGTGGTCAGCAGGGCGCCGTAGGCCCCCACGGCGAAGCCAGTGGTGGCGTCCTTGAACCAGACATCGAGGAGCGGCGCTTCACGCTTCAGGTCTTCGAACTGCAGGGTCCAGGTGGCGCCGCCGTCTTCGCTGGCGAGGACCTGGGCGTCATGGCCGACGGCCCAGCCCTTCTTGTCATCGACGAAGTAGACAGCGGTGAGCATCTGGCGGCTCGGCACCTTGGCCTGGCTCCAGGACTTGCCGTTGTCGTCGGAATAGAGGATATGGCCACGGTCGCCGACGGCCACCAGGCGCTTGCCGGCATGGGCGACATCGAGCAGCAGGCTGCTCACGGCCTTGGGCGAATTGATGGAGAGGACGGGGGCGTCTGCGGCCAGCGCGGACGCGGGAATGGGCGCAGCGGCGACGGCCAGGACGGAGAGCACACTGAACAGCGAGAGCGCTTTGGCCAGCGGCGAGTGGAAGCGGAACGTCGGCTTGCGCAGGCGTTCCACGCATAGGCCGGACGGGGTGCGCCGCATGACGGGCTCACTCATACACCTTTCCCCTTTTTGTTATAGGTGGACGCTGCCCAGGGCAGGCAGCGCCCTAATCCTAGCCAGCTTTGGAAAGTGGGCACAATCAGCGGGACGTTATGTTTTGTTAAGCGCAGGTGGCGCTGTGTAACCGTGGGCGGGGTGCTCTGGCATCGCACTCACTCGCCAGGCGGCCCAGCGGGAGTCATTGGAGGCATACCGGATTGGCAAGATTGTGCGAGTGGGCTTTGAGTCTCGAGTCTAGCTCGTCGCCGAGCAGGCTTGAAGTTTCTGTTTCGCCTCCCGGCGAGTCTCTTTTGGCAGTCGTCGGAATGCCGCACCACCCAAAAGAAACCAAAAAGGCTTGCCCCTGCATCCGGCCCCGGCTTCGCCGGGGTGACCAGCCTTCGGCTGTTACTGCGTTTCCCTCGCTCCATCGTTACTCCGGGGGCCCGGCGTGAGGGGCCATCCATGGCCCCGCACGCCTCTCGCGGCATCCATGCCGCTCGTCCCCCTGCGCAACGATTCCGCTCGGCCTCCTGACGGGGCGGAATCGCTGCCCCACCTCTCCTTCTCAGCTTCGGATCAATGTTGGCTTCAGGATTCTTCGTGCCTCGCCGGCGCGAGTCACCCCGCTCCTCTTCAGGGGTGAAGAGGCACGCTTTTGGAAGCACCGCTTCCGGTGCCGATGAACGCCTGAGCGCGAAGCGATCGGGCTGGGGCGCAAAGCGGGGCCGGGGGTGAGGGCGCCTTCCGTTTGCACGATACAAATCAGTGACGATCACACAATCTTCCCAATCCAGTTCCAGCCAAAAGAAAAGGCCGCTACGAGTAGCGGCCTTTCTCATCTAGCTCTGCTGAATCAGCGGGTACCGCGACGACGCAGGGCGGACGGCTTGAAGTAGCCATCGTCCGGCAGGGCCTGGGCGAACTCGATGGTGCTCGGCTCTTCGTTGTCCAGGTTCTGCACGTGGTAGCGGCGGGCCTGCAGGTCGTGGAACACGTCCAGCGCGGACCAGGTGGTGGGCAGGTCGTAGTAGTTCTTCAGGTAGGCCACCGATACGCGCCACAGCTCGCCACGGCCGTCGTACTGGTCGACCACTGCGGCTTGCCAGCTGTCCTCGTCGAGGAACAGGGTGCGCTTGGAGTAGATATGGCGGGCGCCCGGCTTCAGGGTGCCTTCCACGACCCACACACGGTGCAGCTCGTTGCGGGTCAGGGCCGGGTTCAGGTGGCCCGGCTGGAGCAGGTCCTTGTACTTAACCTCGGGGCTGGTGACCTTGTAGTTGTTGTACGGGATGTAGATTTCCTTCTTGCCCACCAGCTTCCAGTCGTAGCGGTCCGGGGCACCGTTGAACATGTCGGTGTCGTCGGCGGTACGCAGGCCGTCGGCGGCCGCGATCGGGGTGTCGTAGGCGAGGTTCGGCGCACGGCGCACGCGACGCTGGCCGGCGTTGTAACCCCAGGCCTGGCGCGGCTCCTGGACCTGGTCCAGGGTCTCGTGGACCAGGGTCGCACCACCAGCCAGGCGAGCCGGGCTCTTGGTGAAGGACAGGTAATAGAAGAGGACGTTGTTCAGGTCGGCGTACGAACCTTTCGGGTTGTAGTACTTGAACAGGGCTTCCTGCTGCGAGGTCACCAGGGAGTAGTCGCCGTTGCGCTGCACCGCCACTTCCGAGGCACGGCGGATGATGTAGGAGCCGCGGTAGCGGGTGATGTGGTTCCACAGGGCTTCCACGCCGTTCTGCGGAATCGGGAACGGGATGCCGCCATAGGCGTCGGCGAAACCGTTGCCGCCGTCCAGCAGCTTGGCGCTGGTGGCGTTCTTGATGGTGTTGTCATACACCCACTGCGGCGCGGAGCCGGAGCGGCGGGTCTGGTAGACCGGCATCTGGAAGCTGTCCGGATAATTGTTGAACAGGGCGATCTGACCCGGGGTCAGGTTGGCCTTGTACTGGTCCAGGTTGGCCTTGGTGATGGTGAACAGCGGCTTGTCTTGCGGGAACGGATCCAGGTGGTGCATGCCGGGTTTGTAGCCGGCGGGCGCCTGGGTGATGCCGCCGGTCCAGGCGGGGATGGTGCCAGCGGCGTTACCGCTTTTCTCGGCGCCGAAGGGAGTCAGGCTGGCGCCGAGCTTGGCGGCGTCCTGGGCAGGGACTTGCGCCAGTGCGCCGCTGGCGGAAAGCGCCAGGGCGACTGCGGCGCTGATCAGCGAAAGCTTTTTCAGCATGTGGGTTCTCCGTGATGAGTCCGTATCGGGCGCCTGCGGCGCCCGTCTTGTTGTTGTCGTGCTTAGAAGGAGTACTTGACGTTGACGCCGATGTTGTCGCGATCGCGTACCGAGTTGTTCTGGCCGCCGCCGTAGAACTCGGTGTATTGCAGTTCGGCTTCCAGGCTGTTCAGGTAGCTGGCCTTGAGGCCGAGGGTGTAGGCCTTGCGGCCTTCGATGAAGTTGCCGGTCTGGTAGGAGTTGCCCTCGAAGTCGTCCTTGTAGACGACGAAGGGCGAGATGTTCACGCCGGCGTAGACGTCGTTCCAGGTACCGGACAGCAGCAGGGTGTAGCCGTAGGCGTTCTTGTTGACCTGGTCGTCGCGATCGCCGCCAGACACGTAGGAATGGTTGCCGCGACCGGAGAAGTAGCGATTCTGGCCGTTGAACGCGGTGTACTGAAGGTCACTGCCGCGCAGGTGCTCGGAGGCCAGCTCGGCCACACCGATCAGGGAGTCGAAGGACAGCGACGGACCGAAGTTGTAGATGGTGCCCAGGGAGGTGTTGTAGGCCTCGACGCGCTCGGAGTTGTGGATCTCGTCGCCCAGGTGGACGCTCTGGCCACCGATGTTGACGGTGCGGCCGGACGCCAGGGCCGGCGCCTGGAGCAGCAGGTCGCCCAGCAGGTCGTTGGTGGTGGCGATACCGATCGGCAGGTTCGGGCGGTAGGCCAGTTCACCGAAGACCGAGGCATCGCCCAGGGTGGTGTTGAAGCTGAAGCCATACATGCGGATGTCTTCGGCGTATTCGCGACGGGCGTCGACCTGGTTGGCCACGTCGATGGTCGCGATGCCGCCGACCGCCTGGGAAAGCTGGGAGGTCGGATCGGCAAGGCCAGCGCTGACCTGATTCGGAATGTTTCGCAGCGCGCCGCCGATGATGGCGTCAGCACGGGGGCTGCCGGTCGTGCCACCCCCGGCCACCTGGGCGATCTGCGCCGGCGTGAAGCCGCCCTGGACCAGCGCCTGGGTCGTTTGCGCGGTAACGAGGCCCTGCGCGATCTGCTGCAGATTCAAGCCCTGGAAGCTGCCCAGGTCCGCCTCGATGGTGGGCTCCTTGGCGTGGTAATTGACGAAGTAGAAGCCGAACTCGGTGGAGTTCAGCTCTTCGGCGATATAGCGGAAGGCGACGCCGAACTGGCCATCGTTCTTGGCGTTGATGTCCGGCTGGATGGACGCCACCTTGATGTTGCCGTTGGCATCGACGGTGCGGCCGCCCTGCAGGCCACCGACACCCAGGCCGCTCAGGGCGCTGTAGGCCCCTGCCAGCGGAGTCAGGCGCGGCTGGGTGGAATAGGCCGTATTGCCACCTTCGGCGAACAGGTCGGTCTCGGAGTAGTAAGTACCCACCGGGTCGATGGCCGATTCCTTCCAGTTCCACTGGTAGAAGGTTTCCATCGACAGGTTTTCGGTCAGGCCGACGTTGAAGCTCAGGGCTTCCACCGGCACCAGCACTTCCTTCAGCTCGGAGCCCGGCAGGCGGAACTTGGCAGCGTCCACCGGGTTGGTGGTGTTCACGCCACCGCGATAGAAGATCCCCTCGCCCCAGTTGAACACCTGGCGGCCGACGCGGCCGGTGACCGGCATATCGGCCACGTCCCAGTTGCCATAGAGGTAGGCGTCGAGGATCTGCGCGTCACGGCCGGCCTTGTGGCGGGTGTCGTGGGTGAAGCTGTCATCCTTCGGGAAGTTCTGGCTCGGCTGGATCGGGTTGTTGTTGTCCAGGTAGTCGTTGCGCTTGTCCATGATCTGGGTGTCATAGAAAGCGGTGCCACGGACGAACATGCCGTAGTTCTTGTAGGTCGCTTCCAGGTCGGAAGTGATCTTGTAGACCTCGGAGACCAGGCCGGTATCGAAGTTGCGGTTGCCGTCGTTGGTGTTGATGTCGTCGTTGGTCTTGTCCCGCCCCTGCACGCGCCACAGCTGGCCGTAGGAAACGGTGGTGTCGAGGGAACCGGAAATTTCGTCGTTGGCGAAGCTGAATTCCACCGCCTGGGCCTGGGCGGCCACCAGCAACGGCAGGATGCCGGCAAAGGCGAAACCTGCCTTGGCCGGTGCGAAACGCAACGTGGGCTTATGGGACTTGAGCTCCATCGAGTCTTACTCCGTGGACTGATCACTTTGTTATTGGCGGCCCGTCGGGCAGGCCTGTTTGTCCAGTCGCTCTTGGCGACCTTTTTGGCTTCGGCAGGAAATCCCCAGCGCAGAGCGCACCCCGTTGCGGACGCACCGAAACGGGGCCAAATCGGCAGGCGGAGTTGCAACCATGGTGCCAAGTCGGATTTGCGCGTCAGAAAAAATCCGCGGACTGTGCGACAGAAAATTGTCAAACAAGTGACTGATCATCCACTGATCAAAATCAAAAAATCTGTCCGATCTTGTCTGACGATGTGGCTCGATTTGTCACTCAAGATCACACTTGCAGGGCATGTACGCTCATACCAAAAGCTGCCTAGTCAAGCCTTTTCTGGGCTTTTAAGGCGCTCAGCGCATAACGGCGGCTGCAATTATTTCTTTAAGTAACGAAAAAGTGTTACCAGAACAAACCGGTAACACTCGATGAAAGGATGAATTTCGGCGGGATTACAGCCCGCTTTCGCGGGCTGTCGGAGGGGACTCAGGCGAGGCTCTTGCTGACGACTTCGAAGACATCGCTGGACAGCTCGCCAGAGGCGAGGATGCGCTCCAGCTCGGCCTTCATCAGCGCCTGGCGCGCCGCGTCGTACTTGCGCCAGCGGGTGAGCGGCGCCAGCTGGCGCGAGGCGATCTGCGGGTTGAGGGCGTTCAGGGTGATCACGTGGTCGGCCAGAAAGCGATAGCCCGCGCCGTCCGCCCGGTGGAAGTTGATCAGGTTCTGGTTGGCGAAGGCGCCGATCAGCGCGCGCACCTTGTTCGGGTTCTTAAGGGTGAATGCCGAATGCTGCATCAGCGCCTGGACCCGTTCCAGCCCGCCCGGCAGGCCGCAGCCGGCCTGTACGCTGAACCACTGGTCCATCACCAGCGGGTCATCCTGGAAGTACTCGGCGAAACGCACGAGGGCGTCGGCCTTCTCCTTCTCGAAGCCGGAATTCACCAGCACCGCCAGGGCCGAGAGGCGTTCGGTCATGTTGTCGCAGTCGTTGAACTGCTCCAGGCAGGCTTCCAGCACTTCGGCCTTGCCGCTCTGCATCAGGTAGGACAGCGCGATGTTCTGCAGGGTGCGGCGGGCGATGTGCGCGGCCTCGGCCACATAGGCGGTCTCGCGGGAGGCCGTGCGGTTGGCCTGGTAGCGCGCCAGCAGTGGCTGGAACAGGGATTCGCCGATGGTCTGGCGGGCGAATTCGCGAGCGGCGTGGATGGCGTCCACGTCGGCCACTTCGCTGATTTCGGTGAGGTAGGCCTCGCTCGGCAGCGACAGCATCTCGGCGACCATCGCCTGGTCCAGCGACTCGTCCTCCAGCAGGGTGCGGAAGGCCGCGATGAGGCGCGAGTCCAGTACCAGCGGCTCACCGCGCTGGTGCTGGCCGATCAGCTCCTGCAGGACCTGCACCGACAGCTGCTGGCCGGCTTCCCAGCGGTTGAAACCGTCGGAGTCGTGCTGCATGAGGAACATCAACTGGTCGCGGCTGTAGGGGAAGCTCAGCTTCACCGGCGCCGAGAAACCGCGCAGCAGCGAGGGCAGCGGGCGCTCGGGGATGTCGACGAAGGTGAAGGTCTGCTCCGCTTCGGTCAGGGCCAGCACGCGGCTGCCGCCCTGGGCCGCCGCCTCGCCCGAGAGGCGCAGCGGCAGCTCGCGGCCCTGGGCATCCAGCAAGCCCAGTTCCACCGGAATGACGAAGGGCTGCTTGTCCTTCTGGCCCGGGGTGGGTGGGCAGCTCTGGAGGAAGGTCAGGCTGTAGGTCTTGGCCGCGGCGTCATAGCTTTCTTCCACGGCAAGGCGGGGCGTGCCGCCCTGGCTGTACCAGCGCTTGAACTGGCTCAGGTCGACGCCGTTGGCGTCCTCCATGGCCTTGACGAAATCGTCGCAGGTCACGGCCTGGCCGTCATGGCGCTCGAAGTAGAGGTCGGTGCCCTTGCGGAAGCCCTCGGCGCCCAGCAGGGTGTGGATCATGCGCACCACTTCCGAACCCTTCTCGTAGACGGTCAGGGTGTAGAAGTTGGAAATCTCGATGAAGGAGTCCGGGCGCACCGGGTGGGCCATGGGGCCGGCGTCCTCGGCGAACTGGTTGGTGCGCAGGAAGGCCACGTCCTCGACGCGCTTGACGGTGCGCGAGTTCATGTCGGCGGAGAACTCGGAGTCGCGGAATACGGTGAAGCCTTCCTTGAGGGACAGCTGGAACCAGTCGCGGCAGGTCACCCGATTGCCCGACCAGTTGTGGAAGTACTCGTGGGCCACCACCGCCTCGACCCGCTGGTGGGCGGCGTCGGTGGCGGTCTCGGCCTTGGCCAGCACGCAGCTGGAGTTGAAGATGTTGAGCCCCTTGTTCTCCATGGCGCCCATATTGAAGTCGTTCACCGCGACAATCATGAAGATGTCCAGGTCGTACTCGCGGCCGTAGACTTCCTCGTCCCAGCGCATGGACTTCTTCAGGCTGTCCATGGCGTGCTGGACCTTGTCGATGTTCTCCGGCTCCACGTAGATGCGCAGCGCCACATCACGCTGGGTCATGGTGGTGAAACTGTCTTCCACGCACCAGAGGTCACCGGCCACAAGGGCGAACAGGTAGGCGGGTTTCTTGAACGGGTCTTCCCAGGTGGCCCAGTGCCGACCACCCTCCTCCGCTCCGCTGGCCACCGGGTTGCCGTTGGACAGCAGCACCGGGTAGCGATGCTGCTCGGCGCTGACGGTGGTGGTGAACCTGCTCATCACGTCCGGACGGTCGAGGTAATAGGTGATCTTGCGGAAGCCCTCGGCCTCGCACTGGGTGCAGAACATCTTGCCGGACTTGTACAGGCCTTCCAGGGCGGTGTTGGTTTCCGGGTGGATGCGCACGGTGCTGTCGAGGGTGAAGGATTTCGCCAGCGGCTGCAGGGTCAGGTGGCTGTCGTCCAGCTGGTAGTCGGCGGCCGTCAGCGCGCGGTCGTCCATGGACAGCGCCAGCAGCTCCAGCTGTTGGCCGTCCAGCACCAGGGGCGGCAGCCCCTCGCCGTGCTGCGGATTGCGGCGCATGACCAGTTGGGCATGGACCAGGGTGTGATCCTCGTACAGCTCGAAGGTCAGGTTGGTCTCGTCGATCAGGTAGTCGGGGGCCTGATAGTCCTTGAGGTAGATGACTTTCGGTTGCTCGGTGCGCATGGTCGTCTCTTCGATAGCGGGGCGGCCCCGAAACCCTGGGCCGTTCCAGATGAGTGGGTCAAGGTCGGAAGTATGGACTATTCCCCGGCCGACCTGACGGATTGGGCTACGCGGCGCTGATGGCCAACTGGTAGGCAGTGTACTTGCGCAGGTTGATCACGCCGGTGTCGAGGATCAGGTACTGGCCCTTGATGCCCCGCAGCGTACCCTCGACCACCGGCGTCTTGTCCAGATCGAAGCTGACGACCTTGGTCGGATAGGCATCCACCGGGTAGCTGATCTCGATGGGCGCAAGGTCGGTGACCATCTGGATCGCCTGCAGGCCGAAACGGTCCTGCAGGGCGCGCATGCCCTCGGCGCAGGTGTCGAACAGCTCGTCGCGGATGGCTGCCAGGTCCAGGGGCGGCGCCTCGCCTTTCAACATGGCGCGCCAGTTGGTGCGGTCGGCCACCTGGCTGCGCAGCAGGTCTTCGACGAAGCCGGATTGCTGGCGGGTGGCGACCCGCACGATCGGCAGCGCCTGGCTGGCGCCCTGGTCGATCCAGCGGGTCGGTACCTGACTGGCACGGGTGATGCCCACCTTGATGCCGGAGGAATTGGCCAGGTAGACGACGTGGTCGGTCATGCAGAAGCGCTCGCCCCACTCCGGCTCGCGGCAGGTGCCCTGGTCGTAGTGGCATTTTTCCGGGCTGACGATGCAGCTGTCGCACTGCGCCAGCTTGGTGAAGCAGGGATAGCAGTAGCCCTGGCTGAAGCTCTTCTTCGTCTTGCGCCCGCAGTGGATGCAGTGGATGGCGCCGAGGTACTCCAGGCGCAGTTGCCTGCCGATCAGCGGGTTCGCCGCGATGTCCGCCTCGCCGAGGCGCAAGCCATACTGCACGGGAGCTTCAAGGCGCACCGACATCTTCGACAGCGCGCCGCGTCCTAATTCCAGCATCAGTGAACCGAATTCGACTTGAACAGGAGGTTGGGGATGGGCTCGGACTTGGAGCTGCACTCCTGCGGCCCCATGTAGCCGGTGCGCTCTTCCTCGGGCAGGTTCTTCAGCTCCCAGGCGATCACCGCCTGCAACGACAGCTCCTTCTGCTCCTGGGTCAGCTTGCGGCCATCCGGCCACTTGCCGATCTCCACGGCGAGCTTGAGGCTCTCGTAGACATCCTGGGTGATATTGCTGATCAGATGGGCAAAAGACGACATGGGCCACTCACCGGGAATTGAGACAAGCTGCGCATTCTAACGGCGTAGACGAGCAAGGGCACCCCCGATCAGTCCGGTGGCGCAGCCGGCGACCAGCCCGCCGACGTGCGCGCCATTGGCGATGGCGCCGAAGCCCAGGGCGGTGATCAATCCGGACAGGCACACCAGCAGCCAGATCAGCATCATCGCCATCACCCCAGGCGGCAGCCGATAGGCCGGGCACGGCGCCAGGCGCTGGAACACCCAGCAGTGGCCGAGCAGGCCGTAGAGCACGCCGGAAAGCCCGCCGAACAGCGAGGCCCCGCTGCTGAAATACTGGGCGAAATCCGACACCAGGCTGAATCCCAGGGTCAGCACCAGCAGCATGAATCCGCCCTGGCGCGACTCGATGCGCCGCCCCAGCTCCCAGAACCACATGCCATTCATCGCCAGGTGGAGGATGCCGAAGTGGATCAGCATGGGCGTTACCAGCCGCCACCACTGCCCCGCCTCCAGGCCCTCGGCCAATGGCGAGAAATAGATGTAGTCGCCTTCGATCTGGAATTCCTGGAAGCTCAGCCAGCTGATGACCGAAAAGTTGTCCCCGAGATTGGTGAGCGCGGCCACCACCAGGGTCACCAACAGCACCAGGCTGGTGATGCGGCTGGCCTTGAGCTGGGCCAGCAAGCCGGGACGCGGCGCCTCCCTGGGCGCCTCCTGCTGCAGCTGGAAATGTGGATCGCCGTCGGGAAAGCGTTCGTAGAGGCCGCGCACCTGGTCGGCCAATTGCGCACCGGGCACCCAGAGCACCTGCTCACCGGACTCTTCGCTGACCCGATACGGCACTTCGAGCCGCTGCAGCAGGGCGATGAAGCCGGAGAGGTCCACGGTCAGCGGCAGGCGCAGTACTTCAACGGGACTCATCGAGGCTCCTCGGGGCGTTCCACATCGACCCAGACGAACTTGTCCGGATCCAGCCGGCTTTCCTGGTCGAGCCGGTAGGCCACCAGCTTGCCGTACATCACCGCGCTGTAGTCCAGGCAGGCCAGGTTGCCGCGGATCGGCGCCGGGCGACCGCGTCGCCAGTAGTGACCAACGAAAAGAATGGGTTCCTGCGGACCATAGCTGAGCAACCGCGACTTGTGCGCCTTGGACAGGGGCGCGCTGGCCACCTGCTCGGGCAAGGCATCGGGCTGGAACACCACGTCGCCGTAGGTCTTGGGATCTTCGGCCCAGAACTTGGTGCGGAACACCGAACGGGTGAAGCCGTCACTGCCGGTCAGGGTCATGCCCCCCGGCAGCGGCAGGTCGGTGCCGCGCAGCAGGCGGTCGAAAACCCGGCAGGCGAAGCTGGACGGGTCGGCCGCGGCCTTGAGGAACGCCTCGTTGATTCGCCCGTCGGGATGCATGTCGCGCAGGGCTTCGATCAGCTCGCCATCCCAGCAGGCGTGAACCATGCGGAAGCGCCCGCCGTCGAGGAACAGCGGCAACTCGTAGAACCAGCCGAGGAAATCCCGCCAGTCCGCCGGATGGCTCTCGAACTGCTCCAGGGTTTCCTTGATCAGCCGCGTGTGGCGTGGGGTGTGCTCACGGACGAAGTGGCGCCCGCTGCCAGGCGGCGCGGGGGTGCTCCAGCCCAGGGCATTGAACTCGTGGTTACCCATGATGCACAGCGCCTGACCGGCCTCCACCATGGCGTGGACCACATGCAGCGCCTCGCGGATGCGCGGGCCGCGGTCGATGATGTCGCCGAGGAACAGCGCCATGCGCTGGGGGTGCTGCCAGACATCGCCACGCTTGCGGTAGCCCAGGCGATCGAGCAGGCGTTCAAGGGTATGGGCGCAGCCGTGGACGTCGCCGATCAGGTCGTAGCCACGGGCGGGATCGAGGCTCATCAGTCGCCTCCGCCGAGTCGGCTGCCCCAGCCCAGCTTGGTCCGGCAGACCTCGTAGTAATTGTGGTCCAGGGGATGGATCAGGCGCAGCTTCTGCGGCTTCTTGGACACCGTGATGGTGTCGCCGGGGGCGCAGGTGAAGTGGTTCTGTCCGTCGCAGGACACCAGCGGGTAGATCTGCAGGTTGGGCGAGACCACTATCTTCAGCTCGCTGGTGCTGTCGACGACTATGGGCCGGCTGGACAGCGTATGCGGGTACATGGGCACGACGACGATGGCATCGAGCTTGGGGTGCATGATCGGTCCGCCCGCGGACAGGGCGTAGGCGGTGGAACCGGTGGGCGTGGCGATGATCAGGCCGTCGGCCTTCTGGCTGCAGACGAACTGGCCGTCGATATGCAGTTCGAATTCGATCATCCGCGTCGACTTGCCGGGATGCAGGACCACATCGTTGAGCGCATCGCCCTGGCCGATGGCCTCGCCATGGCGACGCACCTCGGCCTCCAGCAGGAAGCGGCTCTCGACGCTGTACTGGCCGTCCAGCACCTCGGCCACTTTCACTTCCAGCTCGTCTGGGCGGATATCGGTGAGAAAGCCCAGGCTGCCACGGTTGATTCCCAGCACAGGCACGTTGTGCCGTGCCAGGGCGCGCGCGGCTCCCAGCATGCTGCCGTCGCCACCTACCACTATCACCAGGTCGCAGACCTCGCCGAGGATCTTCCGCGAGGAGGTCTGCAGGCCGTGGCCGGGCAACACTTCGGCGATGGTGTCCTCGAGGATCACATGCAGATGGCGGTCCAGCAGGAATTTCTTCAGGCGGCGGATGGTATCGAGCACGTGGGAACTGCCCAGGCGACCGATGATGCCGATATTGCGGAATTGCTCCATGGTGCTCCAGGACGGCATGGCAGGGAGAGGAATGGCGGAATTATGGAGGATAGCGACAGAGAGCGGCAAACCGCCGTCGGCTATGCTCGCAAGATGCAAGCCTTCGAATCGCTGACCGACCTGCCTCGCCAGTTGCGCCACCCCGGTGTGCGGGACCTGGCGTGGGCCCTCCTGTCACCGCCGCTGCTCAGCCAGCCGCCGTGGCGCCAGCGCCACCCCCTGAGCGCCAGCGGCTGGGCCAGCCATCCCGAACGCCTGGCGGACTGGATGCGCCATCTCGACCGGCAGCCCGCCCCTCTCGAACAGTGGCTCGCACAGGGTTCCAACCGCCGCCTTGGCCTCTACTACGAGCGCCTCTGGCAATTCGCCCTGGACCAGGCGCCGGATGTGGAACTGCTGGCGGCCAACCTGCCGATCCGCATCGCCGGCCAGACCTTGGGCGAGCTCGACCTGCTGCTGCGCGATGCCGAAGGCGTCCACCACCTGGAACTGGCGATCAAGCTGTACCTGGGACCGCGCCATGGCGATGGCAGCAACCCTTCGGAGTGGCTCGGACCCGGCAGCCACGACCGCCTCGACCGCAAGCTGGAACACCTCAGCCAGCACCAGCTGCCGCTGTCCGCCAGCCCGGAGAGCCGCCAGGTGCTGGACCAGTTGGACGCCCAGCCGGCCAGCGCCGAACTCTGGCTGGGCGGCTATCTGTTCTACCCCTGGCCCGGCAACTGCACGGCACCCCAGGGCGCCAACCCGTCGCACCTGCGGGGCCTCTGGTTGCGGCACAACGAACTGGAGGATTTCCTCGGCCAGACCGCCAACGGCAGCTGGCAACCGCTACCCCGGCAGTCATGGCTCGCCCCGGCGGCCTGCGAGGCCGACGAGCACTGGACCGCTGAACGCTTCGGCCAATGGCGCGAACAGCTGGCGCCGGACAGCCCCGCGCGCCTGCTGGTGCGCCTGGCGCCGGATGGGGATGGGCGTTGGACGGAGGCCGAACGGGCGTTCCTGGTCAGTGATCGTTGGCCTCTGGCGCCCTTATAGGGTGAGTCGTGCGCCACGCCCGTGGCGCCGAGAAGCCCTTACAGGCTGCGCAGGTGCCGGCGCTCAGGGGCGCTCATGGCGTCTTCCCCGGCCTGGCCCGCTCAGCCGGCCAGTTGCGCCAGGCTGGCCTGCAACGCCCGGCGCCCCTGCAAGCCGCCGGTATGCAGCAGCACCAGCCGGCTGCCCGCCGGGATGCGGCCGGCCTGAGCTTCATCGTGGATCGCCAGCAGGGCCTTGGCGGTATAGAGGGGTTCGAGGGCCAGGCCGCCCTGCCGCTCACTGTCCAGGAGAAAGCGCGCAAGTTCGGCGTCCAGCCGGGCGAAGCCGCCACGGCTGGCATCGATCAGCTGGTATCCCTGGTCGGCGCGCCCGGCGCTCGCGAGCATGGCCCTCACCTGTTCGGCAACGCCGTGGTCCGGCGGCACCGCCAGGGCGCCCATCACCGGGTGCCGACCGTCCTCCCCGAGCACCAGGCCCACCAAGGTGGTGCCCGTGCCGACGGCGGTCCAGAGGCTGTGATAGTCGTCCCAGCCGAGACGAGCCAGCTGCCCGCGGACCATCCCCACCAGTTCCGCGCAGCCCTGCGCGCCCGGAAGGCCGCCCGCGCCCTCGGGCACGGGTTGCAAGCGCGGATAGCGTTGCAACCAGGGTTCCCAGAAACCCGGCTGGTGACGGGCGCGATAGCCGCCGTAGCCCAGCCAGTGCAGGGTCATGCCGAAGCGCTGGAGGTCGCGCACCGTAGGGGTATCCAGGGGCTCGCCACGCAGCAGGCCGACAGTGGGGAAGCCGAAGCGCATGCCTGCCGCAGCCAGGGCGTGCAGGTGATTGGAGTGGGCGCCGCCAAGGCTCATGATCCCCTCCGCGCCCTCATCGGCGGCCCGCGCCAGATAGGGGGCCAGCTTGAACCACTTGTTGCCCGATACCAGGGGGTCGAGTGCGTCCAGGCGCAGCACGGCGAGCTCCAGGCCGGCGGCGGTCAGCCAGGGCAGGTGCAAGGGTTCGAGGGTGGCGCAGGGGTTCCAGTCAGGCGGGATCAGCGGCAAGGTCGGGTCCGTTGGCGAGCGGTCGAAGAGGCGCAAGGATAAATCAGGCCCGCGCCAGCATGCCGGTCAACCGGCAGTGCGCAAACGTCCTCCTGCACGATGCCGGGGGCAGCAGTTGGACTCGCCGGCCACGAAGCGGCTGGGCGCCTCGACCCGGTCGATGGGCATGCTGCAGCGCTCACCGTTGGCCAGGCTGGCCTCGCAGGTGGGCTGCTGGTAGTGGGCGAGCCACTGACGGTACTGGACTTCGGACACGAAGCACTTGGCGGCGGCGTAGGCCAGGGGGTTTTCCTGGTAGCGGGCCAGGTCGGCAAGCGGAATGGTCAGGTGGCCGGCACCGGGATGGTAGACCACGAATACCACGCCCAACTGGGCCAGGCGTTCCATCACCAGTTGTCCGGACTGTCCCTCCAGGGCCTCGCACGCCTGGCGCAGCCGGCTGACCTCGTCCTGCAACTGGGCATCCACCTGATCGCGGCAGGCCAGTTCGACGTCTCGAATGGCGAGCTGTTCGCGATATTCGGCCACGGCGGCGGCAACCCGCGTCTGCAATTCGCCTTCGAACTGCGCGCGGAGGATGTCCGCCTCGGTGCGACTGTGGCGCTCAAGCGCACGCAGCTTCTGATTCATTTCCTCGCGGTCGGCCTGGAAGCGTTCCGACACACCGGCCAGCTCATCCTGCAGCGCGGCATTGGCCTCTTCCTGCTGGCGCAGAGCTTGCTGCAGGACACGGATCTGCTCCTGCAATGCCGAATTGCTCTGGTCGGCGGCCTGGCGCACACGCGCCATGGCCTCTTCGTTCTGCTGGCTGAGCGAGCTGAGCCGCAGGCGCTGCTGGCGAACCAGCTGGGCGGTCTTCAGGCGATGCTCCTTCTCCATCTTTTCCGCCAGTTGCTCGGCCATCTCCTTGGTGATTTCCGGCGGCGCGTACCAGCTGTCCTCCGGGGCCACCTGCAGCCGCTCGGCGTCCAGCACCTGGGGCACCTCCTCCTCCACCAGGATGCCGAGGTTGTTGCCCTTGATGGCGTCCCGCAGCTGCGTCAGATCGTTGCAATCGGTGTTGAGGCTCGGGTCCCAGAGGTGCATCTGCTGCCAGGACACCGGGCACTGACTGCGGCAAGCCAGACGAATCGGGCCGGCGCCCAGATCAGGGCCACGCCCCGCACGTTCGGCCAACTGCCGCAGGGGCAGGTTCCAGCCGGTGTCGGCGCGGCCGTCTTCGTCGAAATCGAGGTAAAAGAACACCACCGCACGCACCTGCAGGCGCGGGTTGATCATCACGTAGGCCAGGCGCATCTGACAGTCGGAGAACTCCGGCAGACCCACTACGCCATCGAGAATGGCTTCGAACTCGGAATAGAGCATCTGCTTGCAAATGCCGCGGTCGTTGAAGAACACGACGGCTTCCACCTGTTGCGGCTTCTTCAGCATGCTCATCGCTCTACCTCTGGCTCTGCGCGGCGAATCGCGGCGGCTGTTGTCGGGGGGCTGGCGGTGGGCGGATTTCGACCGCACACACTGATCCGGACTTTAGAAAAGTCTAGGGGATAATAGCCGGCGAGCAATGTGACTGGGTTGGCAGTCGCTCGCCACCGGGGCAAGTCGGACCAGCGGCAAGGCGAAAATGTGACGTGGTTGGAGTCGCAGCGCCGCCGCCCGACAGCTGGCCGGGCGGCGGATTAGATCAGAGTTCCGCAGCCAGGCGCGAGCCCTGGTTGATGGCGCGCTTGGCGTCCAGCTCGGCCGCCACATCGGCGCCGCCGATCAGGTGCACGCTCTGGCCGGCGTCCACCAGGCCCTGCTGCAGCTCACGCAGCGGGTCCTGGCCGGCACAGACGATCACGGTGTCCACCGGCAGCACCTGAGGCTCGCCCTCGGCAATGCGGATATGCAGGCCGGCGTCGTCCACCTTGAGGTATTCCACCGAATTGAGCATCTGCACCTGCTTGTTCTTCAGGCCGGTGCGATGGATCCAGCCGGTGGTCTTGCCCAGGCCGTCGCCCACCTTGGACTTCTTGCGTTGCAGCAGGAACACCTGGCGCGCCGGCGCATGGGGCTGGGCCTGGATGCCGGCGACACCACCACGGGCCTCCAGGGCGCCATCGATGCCCCATTCCTTCCAGAAGGCGTCGCGGCTGAGGCTGGTGGATTCACCTTGGTGGGTGATGAACTCGGACACGTCGAAGCCGATACCGCCGGCGCCGATCACCGCCACGGCCTGCCCGACCGGCTTGCGCTCGAGGATGGCGTCCAGGTAACCGATCACTTTCGGGTGGTCGATGCCGGGGATTTCCGGGGTGCGCGGGGCGATGCCAGTGGCGAGGATGATCTCGTCGAAGCCGCCCTTGGCCAGATCATCGGCGGACACCCGGGTGTTCAGGCGCAGGTCGACGCCGGTGGTCTCCAGTTTGCGCTTGAAGTAGCGCAGGGTTTCATAGAACTCCTCCTTGCCCGGTACGCGCTTGGCCACGTTGAACTGGCCGCCGATTTCGCTGGCGGCGTCGAACAGGGTCACGCTATGGCCACGCTCGGCGGCCACGGTGGCAGCGGCGAGACCCGCCGGGCCGGCGCCGACCACGGCGATTTTCTTGGCCTGGGCAACGGGGATGTAGTTCAGCTCGGTCTCATGACAGGCGCGCGGGTTGACCAGGCAACTGGTCAGCTTGCCGCCGAAGGTGTGGTCCAGGCAGGCCTGGTTGCAGCCGATGCAGGTGTTGATCTCGTCGGCACGGCCTTCGGCGGCCTTGTTGACGAAGTCCGGGTCGGCCAGGAACGGGCGGGCCATGGACACCATGTCGGCGTCGCCCTCGGCGAGCACCTGCTCGGCCACTTCCGGAGTGTTGATGCGGTTGGTGGTGATCAGCGGGATCTTCACTTCGCCCTTGAGCTTGGCGGTGACCTTGGTGAAGGCCGCACGCGGCACCTTGGTGGCGATGGTCGGGATGCGCGCCTCGTGCCAACCGATGCCGGTGTTGATGATGGTGGCGCCGGCGGCCTCGATGGCCTTGGCCAAGGTGACGATTTCGTCCCAGGTGCTGCCGCCCTCCACCAGGTCGAGCATGGAGAGGCGGAAGATGATGATGAAGTTCGGGCCCACCGCCTCACGTACGCGGCGGACGATCTCCACCGCCAGGCGCATGCGGTTATAAAAGCTGCCACCCCAGCGGTCGGTGCGCTGGTTGGTATGGGCAGCAAGGAACTGGTTGATGAAGTAACCCTCGGACCCCATGATCTCGACGCCGTCGTACTCGGCCTGCTGGGCCAGCGACGAGCAGGTGACGAAGTCCTGGATCTGCTTCTCGATACCCGCTTCGTCCAGCTCGTTGGGCTTGAAGGGGTTGATCGGCGCCTGGATGGCCGAGGGCGCCACCTGCTTGGGGTTGTAGGCATAGCGGCCGGCATGAAGGATCTGCATGCAGATCTTGCCGCCCGCCTCGTGCACCGCGCGGGTGACGATGCGGTGCTTCTCGGCTTCTTCCACGGTGGTCAGCTTGGCCGCCCCGGCATAGACACCGCCTTCTGCGTTCGGGCCGATGCCACCGGTGACCATCAGGCCGACACCACCGCGGGCGCGCTCGGCGAAATAGGCGGCCATGCGTTCGAAACCGTTGGGCTTCTCTTCCAGGCCGGTGTGCATGGAGCCCATCAGGGTACGGTTCTTCAGCGTGGTGAAGCCCAGGTCAAGCGGGGCCAGCAGATGCGGGTAACGGGTGGCGGTCATGGTTCCTCCACAACAGGCGGTGCTATTCACGAAATGCCCCGCCCTGAAGGGCGGAGTCGGTTATGGGGCAGACGATAAAGAGCGCACCCAGCCGGCTCAATGATCGGAAATGACAAGTTACTGATCCAAACTGACAGCCACCCTTGGCAATCGACGGTGCGTCCCCTACCCTGATCGACATTCCCCCGGCCCGGACCTTCCATGCGCAAACTGCTGACGCCCCTGATCATCGCCATCCTGGTGAGCTGCCTGACCGCCTACGCGGTCTGGACCGGCGAGCGGCCACGCACGCATTACCTGTCCGACCTGCGCGCCAGCGTGGCCAGCGATGCCGGCACAGCGGGACCCCATGGCAACCTGCTGGCAATCCGCCCGGCGCTCTACCCCAGCGACTACCGCGACCCCGACCTGTTGCGCATGAAGCTCACCGCAGCCCTGGACCAGGCTCGTGCCAAGGGGTTGCTGAACGAGCGAACAGTGGTGGCCCTACCCGACCATATCGGTACCTGGCTGCTGCTCAAGGACGAAAAGTACGGCCTCTACCAGGCGCGCTCCTTCGCCGAGGCCGGCCGCCTGCTGACCCTCAGCCATCCGACATTGCTCGGGCGCCTGTTCCTCCAGGGCCAGGACCTCGAAGAAGCCCTGCTGCGCGCCAAGGCCCGGCGCATGGCCAAGGATTACCAGAAACTCTTCAGCCGCCTGGCCAGCGAATACCGCGTGACCCTGCTCGCGGGCTCCATCCTGCTGCCCTCGCCCTACTTCAAGGACGGCAAGCTGCGCAGTGGCCACGGCAAGCTCTACAACCTGGCCCTGGCCTTCTCTGCGGACGGCCAGCTACTGGGCGAGCCCTTCAGCCAACCCTGGCCGCAGAGCGCGCGCGGTGAATCGCGGCAGAGCCTGCAGACTGCCGGCGGCCTGGTGACCATTACCCGCAGCTGGAACCCGGGCTATCCGCAGAGCCAGGTCACCCTGAGCGACGGACAATCCAGTGCGAGCGAATCGCTCTTCCTGCGTGGCCGCCTCTGGCCGCTGCACAATTCCCCGGCCGGCAGCGAACTCACACCAGTCGATGCACCGCAGGCCAGCCAGGCGCCGGGCAGCCACTTGCTGAACGCCTGGCTGGGCGCACGATGAAGCCGCAACGGGTCAAGCTGGGCGACCTTTCCGTTGGCTTCGTCCACAGCATGGCGGCGGCCCTGGAACAGGCCGGGCAATCTCCCTCCGAACTGCTGGAACGCTTCGGCCTGGATGCCGCGCGCTTCGCCGAACCCCAGGCGCGCCTGTCGATCCCGCGCTACATGCGCCTCGGCCATGCGGCGATCCAGCAGAGCGGCGATCCGGCCCTCGGCCTGACCATGGGACGCCTCAGCCGGCTGAGCCAGCTCGGCCTGGCAGGTGTCTGCGCAGCCCAGGCGCCGAACCTGCGGGAGGCGGCTCGCGCCCTGACCCGCTTCGAGCGGCTCTACGCCAGCAACTACCGCGGCCAGTCGAGCTTTCACGAAGACAGCAAAGGCGCTTGGCTGCGCTTCTATTCCATCAGCCCGTACAACGCCTACAACCGCTTCGTGGTGGATTCGGTGCTGGCGGGCTGGCAGAGCCAGCTGAGCCAGTTGACCGGCACCGGCATTCGTGTGGAGAAGGTGGAAATCGAATTTCCGGCACCGGACTACGCTGAGCGCTATGCCGACCATTTCGGCTGTCCGGTGGAGTTCGAGGCCGGCGCCAACCAGTTTCGCCTAGCGCTGGACACCCTGGCGCTGCGCGGCCTCGAGCACTGCCCGAGCACCTGGAGGCAATTGCAGGATATCTGCGAAAGGGAACTGCAGCAGCTGACCCGCACCCGCAGCCTGCGCGAACGCATCACCCAGTTGCTGGGGCCGCTGCTGCACGGGCGGGAACCCGATCTGGAAGAAGTGGCGGCGCGCCTGCAGATGCCCAGCTGGACCCTGCGCCGCAAGCTGGCCGAGGAGGGCACGCAATTTCGCGCCATCCTCAACGAAACCCGCCGCGACCTGGCCATGGCCTACATCCGCGATACGGAACTGGCTTTTGGCGAAATCGCCTATCTGCTCGGCTTCGCGTCGGCCGAAGCCTTCCAGCGCGCCTTCAAGCGCTGGAGCGGCAGCACTCCGGGCGAGTTCCGCCGCGCCCAGCGCCAAGCCGGCTGATCACATTTCGGTGGCGTCGTCAGCGGGCTCCAACGGGTCCTGCTCGGTTGCGTGGAAATCGAGAATTTCTTCCTGGTAATCGTCCATCGGTGTTCCTCCTGGTTTCGGCAGAGGTCATATAAACAAAGACCATGCCAACAGGCTAAGGATTCCAGGTGACGGGAAAATGACCCCTGGCCAGGAAGAGCACTGAGCGTTCCCGCAGGGTGCGCTGCGCGCACCGGAACTCTCGCACGGACTGCCTGGTGCGCACGGCGCACCCTACGATCGGCCCTGGAGATCAGGCAAAAGAAAAAGCCCCCAGGTATCGCTACCTGAGGGCTTCTCTATATGGCGCAGCGGACGGGACTCGAACCCGCGACCCCCGGCGTGACAGGCCGGTATTCTAACCGACTGAACTACCGCTGCGTGTCGGTTTGGACTTGCGTCCGGTACAGCAAACTTGCTTCTGGCGCAGCAGCATTGATGCTTCTGCCGCCTCATGCCCGAGCAACTCGAACATGGTCGATATGGCGCAGCGGACGGGACTCGAACCCGCGACCCCCGGCGTGACAGGCCGGTATTCTAACCGACTGAACTACCGCTGCGCGTCGGCCGGACTTTCGTCCGAATCTCACAAGGAATGGTGGGTGATGACGGGATCGAACCGCCGACCCTCTGCTTGTAAGGCAGATGCTCTCCCGGCTGAGCTAATCACCCTTCGCCTTGCGAGGCGCGCAATTTACGCAGAGGCCCCAGCTAAGTCAACACCCTGTATAGAATTTTTCTTCAGCAATGGCTTGGACAGCTCCGCAACCGCCCGGGCCGGCGCACCAGGTTGGGACGCCCGCACCCGATTGAGGCGAACTCAGCCCCCCACCTTGAGGGAGACCCGGGCCGTCACCCGGCCATCCTCGTTGCGGTCCAGCCCGGCTTCGTCGATATGCACCCCCTGCCCTTCCAGCACGCCGAACCAGCGCAGCAGGCTGGGAAAAGGCGCCGGCTGCAGGTTGACCTGCACCGCACCCGGCGCGTCGCTGTCGATGCGTTCGACGGCCAGCCCCTGCGCGGTGGCAGTGGCAGTGACCAGCCCCTGCAGCCGCTCCGGGTCCACCTGGCCCTGCGGCCGACTCTGCAGCAACCGCGCCCTGGGTGCATGGGTCTGCAGGTAGGCGTGCAGGCCGCGCTGGTGTTCGAAATGCTCGCGGGCACTGGCCAGTCCGCGCTCGGCGGGCAGCCAGAGCAGCACGTAGAGCAGCACCAGGCCGAGGAACAGGCCCAGCCCCACCAGGGCGACGCGGTCCCGTTGTGGCAGCGTTCGCCAGCGCGCGCCGAGGGTAGAGGCTTGCCACTGCGTTTGCAGCGGCGCCCTGATTGCGTCAAGCATCTTCATCCTCCTATCACCAGTCGTGCGCTGACACCGCTGTCATCGCGGCTGGCCGAGCCCATCTGTACCGCCAGTCCGCTTCCGATCAGTCGCTCGCGCAGCCGCTCCAGGGCTTCGAAGCCCGGGGCCTGCACCTGCAATGCGAGATCGCCACGGGCTTCGCTGAAGTCCAGCTGCTGCACGCGAACCTGGGCACCTTCGGCAATCAGCGCCTGCGCGGCCTGGCCAAGCAGCGCGAGCAGGCGGCCCTGGCCGGCGCCCGAGCCCTCGACCAGGTGCTGATCGAACTGCGCGCGCAGGTTCACCAACTTATTGTCCTCAGGGAAAAGTTCGCGATAGAGGGCTTCATTGGCCTCGGCGTAGCTATCGCCCTGGCGCTGCAACTGCCAGGCCTGGACCAGGTTGAAGCCCCACTGCAGCACCAGCCAGAGGCCCACCAGGCCAATCAGCGGTTTCCAGCGCGACCAGCGCTGGCGCTCATCCTTGAGGGTGAATTCGCCCTGGGCCAGGTCGCTGCCCTTCTGCGCGGCCAGCCAGCCATAGGCGTCGCTTTCCTCGCGCCAGTCGTCCACGCCCTCCAGGGTCTGTCGCTCGCTCGGCGCATGACCGCTACGGGGCGATGGGCAGGCTTCGCGCAGGTGCGGCCAGTCCTGTTCCTCGAAGGCGAGCCGGGTGCTGCCCTCCCCCCCCAGGAGCCAGCGCTGCTCCAGCCAGAGCAACTGGCTGCCCTGCTCGGGCAACAAATCCGCGTCGATCTGTATGGCGGTGGGCGCCGGACCGAGCTTGCCGGCCAGCTCCAGCCAGCCCGCCAGCCAGCTGCGCCGCACGGCGAACACCCGATGGCGGCCGTCAGCCAGCCCTGCCCCCAGGCCCAGGTGGAACGCCTCCACGTCCTCAGCCAGCAGCTCCTCCACTGCAAAGGGCAGTGCCTGGCGCAGCCAGCGGCCCTTCTGCGTCGGCAGGCGGGCGGCGCAACAGGTCACCGCCTCCACCGGCAGGATCAGGCGCCAGGGCGGCGCCACCTCTTCCAGCGCCCTGGCGAAAGGCAGCCGGCGTCCACTGCCCCCCTGCCAGAGCAGCACCTCCAGCTCGGCATCCAGCTGGTTGCAGGCGGCCACCGGGAGGAAGATGCAAGCCTGTGTCATGACTGCGGCTCCTTGACGGGCGCCGGCGGTAAGCCGCCTTGCCCGAGATCGCGAAATAGAACCCGCACCTTGCCGTCGCTGCCGCGCTGCAGGGTACTGAGCAGAACCTGGCGGCGACCGGCGAGACGGACTTCGCTGATCACCTGGAAATATTGGCTGCCGACCGCCAATCCCTGGGCCTCAAGCCCCATCCCGGCCAGCGCCGGCTGGCCGAGGAAGGCGTCCAGGCTGGGAAAACCGGTGGCACCACGCGCCGCCACCAGCAGCCCGCCGCTGTCGGCATCGAGATTGTCGGCCAGGGTCGACAGCACCAGGGCATTGGCGGTGTTGACGTTGAGCATGGCATCCGTCGGCAGCGCAGTGACGAAAGGCAGCAACTTGCGATAGTCCAGTTCCGTCATGCCTAACACTAGGCGCAACTCGGAGACATCGCTCATCGCATGATTGGCCGCGCGGTATGGCGGCTGCAGCAGCAGATACTGGTTATCCTCGGCGCCATTGGGGCCGAAGGGCTCCTGGTCGGGGTCGAGCCAGTCCACCAGGCGCTCGCTATAGGGCGCCTCTATCCCGAGACGCAGCAGGAGGCGGCGGAACTGGCGGACACCCTGCTCGTTCAGCTTGCCATCCCGCACCAGGCTGTTGAGGTTGAAGCGCCCGCTGGGATCCTCGATGCGCACGCTGAGGGAGCCGCCATCGTCGAGCGTGAAGGTGCTCAGTGGACGCGCCCAGGCTTCCCCCAGGTGATCCAATGGCGTGCGCGGGTCGCCCCGACGCAGGTCGCGGGCGAGTATCGCCTCGGCGAGGGCTTCGCCGCCGAAGGCGTACTGGGCCACCTGCCGGGAGTGCAGTTCATTGCCGCTGGAACGGATCGACACCTGGGTTCGGGCGATCAGGCCGGCGCAAACCACCGTCACCACGGCCACCACCAGCAGCACGGTGAGCAGCGCAACGCCCTTCTGCCGCCTCATTGCGCCTTCTCCTGGCCATCGGCCGGCGGGGTCTGCGGCTTGCCTTCCGGCTGGTTCGCGCCCGCCTGCGGAGCTTGTCGGGGCGGCGTATCCACCAGGCGCAGCACTCGACGGAGCTCGCCATAACGACGGTGTTCCAGGGTCAGCTCCAGCGCGCGCGGCAGGCGATCCAGGCGCGCTTCCTCAGGCAGTCCGGCCGGAGGCCAGCTGTCCTGCCAATCGCCGCTGTCGTCCATGTAGCGCAGCCGCAGGGCGGTGACGCCCTCCAGCGCATTCTGCACTTGCGGCAGGCTGTCCTGGGACTGGTCCAGCACCGTCCAGTAGCGCCGCTCCAGGCGTTCGCCGGAGAGTTGCCAGCGCACCCGCTGCAGGCGCGAGCGCTGGGCGCCGGTGGGATTGCGCCAGCCGCCGCGGGTGAGTTCGAGGCTGCTTTCGTCGCCCTGGCTCTCGCCCAGCAGTGCCGCGCGCGATTCGCCATAGGCATCTCGGATTGGCCGCGCAATCACCTGGCGGACATCCCGCTCGAAAGCGGAGATGGCGCGCACCAGTTCGCGCAGTTGTTGTTCCTGCTCGCGGGTCGCTTCGTCGCTGTCGAGCACGGTGCCGAGCATGCGCCAGGTGCCCAGCGCCAGCAACGCGAAGATGGCGATGGCGATCAGCAGTTCCAGCAAGGTGAAGCCGGCGGCGCGCTTCATGGGGTACCCCCGAGAAACCCCACCAGGCGCACCGTGGCGCGCTCCTCCAGCTTGCCGCCGATACCGCGCAGGGGTTTTGGCGCCACCCAGAGGGTGACCCGCCGCAACGCCGGGTCACTGGTGCCTTCGATCTGGCTCTGCCACTCCCAGCGCCGCCCGCCGTAGTCCAGCTCACCCTTGTCACGGCCGTTGCCGGGCGGCGTTTCGCGAAGCTGAAGCTCGGTCAGGCGGTTGTCGGCGATCCACATCGCCAGCGTCTTGTCTTCCAGCCGCGAGGCGATCTGCAGGCTGCGCGCGCTGGCGGTGAGTACGCTGGCGGCGACCACGGCGAAGATCGCCAGGGCCACCAGCACTTCGATCAGGGTGAAGCCGCGGCAAGCTCTCATCCGGCGCGCCCCTTGCCGCCCAGGGTTTCCACCCTGGGCAGGCGGAAGCCATCGCTGGAGAGCTCAAGGCGCAGCCCGTCCTTGCGCCGTTCGCCCAGTTCCAGGCGGAACGGGCTGAGTTCGCCACTGGAAAGGATGACCAGCTGCGGCACCGGCGGCCGGGCATCCTTGGACTTTTTCTCGTCCCTGGCGGGCGCCGGCAACACCAGCGGCTCGCCTTCCAGTTCGAAGCTGAGTTCGGCCCAGTCCGGCAACTGGCGGGCGCCGTCGGACAACGCCTGCCAACGGCCGCTGGTTTCGTCGTAGAAGAACACCTGATAGCTGTCGCGCTCCAGGCGCAGGCCATATTCACGGTTGTCCAGCACGGCCTCGTCGGCCAGCACGCCGATCAAGCCGGCCAGGCGGTCGGCTTCACTGCGTAGTTCGCGGGCGGGGCCGGCGACGCCGGAACTGATCACCGCCAGCCCGGCGAGGCAGCCGATGATCACCATCACCACCAGCACTTCGATCAGGGTGAAGCCCGCGCACGCAAAAGCGCCAGGTGCCCGGTCGACGCCGCCCTGCCGCCTGCGCGCCATCAGTTGTCCCAGTTGGCGATGTCGGCGTCGTTGTCGCTGCCGCCTTCCTTGCCGTCGGCCCCCAGGGAATAGAGGTCGTAGGTGCCTTTGCTGCCGGGCGAGAGGAACTGGTAGGGGTTGCCCCAGGGGTCCACCGGCAGCTTCTTCAGGTAGCCGTCCTTGTTCCAGTTCTTCGCCGGCGGGTTGCCCGAGGGCCGGCTCACCAGGGCTTCGAGACCCTGCTGGGTACTGGGATAGGCGAAGTTGTCGAGCTTGTACATGTCCAGGGCGGCGCCGATGGCCTTGATGTCGCCCTTGGCCACCGTGACCTTGGCCTGGTCGGGCCGGTTCATCACTTGCGGCACCACCAGGGCGGCGAGGATGCCCAGGATGACGACCACCACCATGATTTCGATGAGCGTAAAGCCCAACTGTGTACGGCGCAGTTTCACGCGATTACCCCACGAGTTGATTGAGAGAAAGGATCGGCAGCAGGATGGCGAGGACGATCACCAGCACCACCGCGCCCATGACCACCAGCATGAATGGTTCGAAAAGACCAACCAGCAGGGCGATCTGGGCCGCCAGGTCGTTTTCCTGGTTGCGCGCGGTGCGGGCGAGCATCTGATCCAGCTCCCCTGAACGTTCGCCACTGGCGATCATGTGCAGCATCATCGGCGGAAATTGCCCGCTGCCCTCCAGGGCACGGGTCAGGCTGCCACCTTCACGAACCTTCTGCGCGGCCACCACCACGTGCCCCCGGATCACCCGGTTGGCGATGACTTCGGCGCCGATGCCGAGGGCCTCCACCAGCGGCACGCCGCTGCGGGTGAGGATCGCCAGGGTCGAAGCGAAGCGCGCGGTATCGGTGGCACGCACCAGCCGGCCCAGCAGCGGGATGCGCAGCATCAGGCCGTGCCAGCGCTGGCGGATGTTCGGGTCACGCAAGGCCCAGCGCGCACCGACGATGGCGCCGACCAGCACCAGCAGGATCAGCCAGCCCCAATGCTTGACCAGGTCGCTCAGGGCGATCAGGCCACGGGTGAGCAGCGGCAGGGTCTGCCCGGAATCGATGAACACCTTGACCACATCCGGCACCACGAAGCCGAGCAGGAAGGCGACTATGGACAGCGACGCGCACATCAGGATCACCGGGTAGAGCAGCGCCAGCTGGATCTTTTGCCGCGACTGCTGGCGCTGTTCGGTGTAGTCGGCCAGTTGCTCCAGCACCGGCCCCAGGTGGCCGGCATGCTCGCCGGCTGCCACGGTGGCCCGGTAGAGCTCGGGAAAGGCCGAGGGGAACTCACGCAGGCTGTTGGCCAGGCTGTGGCCTTCCAGTACCCGCGCACGCACCGCCAGGAGCATCGACTGGATACGCGAACTGCTCGATTGCGCGGCCGCCGCACGCAGCGCTTCCTCGATGGGCAAGGCGGCCTGGACCAAGGTAGCGAGCTGGCGCGTCACCAGTGCCAAGTCCCGCGCAGAGAGGCCGCGCGCCAAGCTGAAGCGCCCCCGTTCGGCCTGCTCACGGACGCGGGTCGCCCGCACTTCCAGCGGCGCCAGCTGACGCTCGCGCAGCAGCTGGCGCACCTGGCGTGCACTATCCGCCTCGAGCACACCCTTCTGTTGGCGGCCCTTGGCGTCGAGGGCGAGGTATTCGAATGCAGCCATTTATTCTTCCTGGGTGACCCGCAGCACTTCTTCTACCGTAGTGACGCCTTGCAGCACCTTGCGCCGGCCGTCGTCGCGGATGCTCGGGCTGGACAGCCGCGCATGGCGGATCATCTCCTGTTCCGAGGCGACGCTGTGGATCAGGCTGCGCATGTGGTCGTCGAACACCACCAGTTCGTAGATACCGGTACGCCCGCGGTAGCCCTGCTGATGGCAGTCGCCGCAGCCGCGAGCGCGATAGAGGGTGGGCGCGTCGTCCGCCGGCACACCCAGCAGCTGGCATTCGGCGGCATCGGCCTGGTAGGCCTCCTTGCACTGCGGGCAGAGCACCCGCACCAGGCGCTGGGCCAGCACGCCGAGCAAGGACGAGGAAAGCAGGAAGGGTTCGACACCCATGTCCACCAGGCGGGTGATGGCACCGATGGCGCTGTTGGTGTGCAGGGTGGACAGCACCAGGTGGCCGGTCAGTGAAGCCTGGACAGCGATTTCGGCGGTTTCATGGTCGCGGATCTCACCCACCATCACCACGTCGGGGTCCTGGCGCAGGATGGCGCGCAGGCCGCGGGCGAAGGTCATGTCCACCTTGGGATTGACCTGGGTCTGGCCAATACCCTCGATGTGATACTCGATCGGGTCTTCGACGGTGAGGATGTTGCGCGTGCGGTCGTTGAGGGTGACCAGGCTGGCGTAGAGCGTGGTGGTCTTGCCCGAGCCGGTGGGGCCGGTCACCAGGAGGATGCCGTGGGGACGGCGCACGGTGTCCTCCAGTTGATGACGGTCGCGCTCGCTCATGCCCAGGTGCTGAAGCGTCAGGCGGCCGGCCTGCTTGTCCAGCAGGCGCAATACCACGCGTTCGCCGTTGGCCGACGGCAGGGTGGAAACACGGATGTCCACCTCGCGCCCGGCCACCCGCAATGAGATGCGGCCGTCCTGGGGGATGCGCTTTTCGGCGATGTCCAGCCGCGCCATGACCTTGATCCGCGACACCAGCAGCGCCGCCAGCTCGCGCTTGGGTTCCAGCACTTCGCGGAGGATGCCGTCGACGCGAAAACGCACCACCAGGCGCTTCTCGAAGGTCTCCAGGTGGATATCCGAGGCGTTCTCCTTGATCGCCTCGCCGAGGATGGCGTTGATCAGGCGGATGATCGGCGCGTCATCCTCCTGCTCCAGCAGGTCCTCGGTTTCCGGAATCTGCTCGGCCAGGGCGGCGAGGTCCAGGCTGCCACCCAGGTCCTCGGCCAACTGCATGGCGGCGGAGGAGTCGTGCTGGTAGGCCTGGGCCAGGGCCTGTTCGAAGGCATCCAGGCTCAGCGGCCGCAAGGCTAGACGGCGCCCAGCGAAACGCCTCGCCTCGGCCAGGGCCACCAGTTCCACGCCGGGCCGATGGGCCAGGCAGGGTTCCGCGCCATCGAGCAGCAGTACGCCATGCCGCTTGGCGAAACCGAAAGGCAGCCGGCGCAAGGGGGCTTCAACGAGTGGAGGGTTCATCTGGGGCGTGCCTGTTCGAGGGGGTCCATGGTGAAGTATTGCAGCGCAATCTGACGATTGTGCAGAGCGCGCTTCCGGAATCTTATGGTTCGTGTGAACAAAACCACCTAAGGCCGTAAAAATTCAAAGATATCTTTAGCACAGCGACTGCGTCCCAACATCATCCGGGCGGCCGAGCATGGCACTCTTCAGCGCTGCTATGATCAAAGCAGTTCTGCCAATACATAAGACCAGAAGAACGACATAGCATTAGGAGTTGGACCCACTTGCGAGCCCCGGATTCCGTGCACTGGCTGCAACGCCACGCGCCGGCCCTTGTCGGTGCGCTGCTGGTACTGGCCATGGCCTCCAGCTTCGCCTGGCAGACCCGGGCGTGGTTGCGCCTGGTCGACGCCCAGGCCGAGCCCCCTCAGCAAGGGGAAGCCCCGCTCGCCACCGCCCAGCCCCTGCAGAACCTCGAACCACTATTCGGCATCGCCCCGGCCACCCAGCCCAGCGGGCCACCGCCCAGCACCAACCTGCGCCTGACCCTGCTCGGGAGTTTCCTGCATGCGGGGCCGGACAAATCCATCGCCATCATCCAGTACGAAGGCGGAAAACCGCGCCGCTTCGGCGCAGGTGACGAGATCACCAGTGGTGTGAAGGTGCACGCGGTGTACCGCAATCGAGTCGAGATCGAACGCAATGGCCGCCTCGAAAGCCTCAGCTTCCCGGCGCCGCGCTCACGCTTCACCCCCGTCGGCAGCGGCGCCGAAGAGCCGGCAGCGGGGGCGGTCGACGACCTCAGCGGCCTGCAGGAAGACAACGCCGCGGAATTGCGCGAGCGCATGGAAAAACTGCGCCAACAAATGGAAGAGCCCGACAGCGCGCCTGCCGAAGCTTCCCCCGAACAGCCCCAGGAAAGCGAATGACACGATGACCCCGACTTTCTCGCGCCTCACGCTCGCCCTGTTCGCCGCCGGGCTCCTGGCCGCGCCCCTGCCGCTGCTGGCCGCCCAGCCGGCCGCCGCGCCGAGCAATGCGCAGCAGCAGCAGGATGGCTGGACGATCAATCTCAAGGATGCCGACATCCGCGAATTCATCGACCAGATCGCCGACATCACCGGTGAGACCTTCATTGTCGATCCCCGGGTGAAAGGCCAGGTCAGCGTGGTCTCGAAAGCGCCGCTGGATCTCAACGAGGTTTACCAGCTGTTCCTCTCGGTGATGGCGACCCATGGTTACACCGTAGTGGCCCAGGACGACCAGGCGCGCATCATTCCCAATGCCGAAGCCAAGGCCGAGGCCACCACCAGCCGGCCCAGTGCCGAAAGCCTGGAAACCCGTGTGATCCAGGTGCAGCACACGCCGGTGACCGAGCTCATTCCACTGATTCGCCCCCTGGTCCCCCAGTACGGCCATCTCGCCGCGGTGACCTCGGCCAACGCCCTGATCATCAGCGACCGCGCCGCCAATATCGCGCGTATCGAAGACCTGATGCGCCAGCTCGACCAGAAAGGCGACCGTGACTACACCGTGCTGAACCTGCGCCACGCCTGGGTCATGGACGCCGCCGAAGTGCTCAATGCCTCCCTGAACCGAGGCCAGTCCAAGGGCACCTCCGGCACCCAGGTGATCGCCGACGCCCGTACCAACCGCCTGATCCTCCTCGGCCCGCCGTCCGCCCGGGAGAAATTGGCCGCCCTGGCACAATCCCTCGACACCCCCACTTCTCGCTCGGCCAATACACGGGTGATCCGCTTGCGTCATAACGACGCCAAGAGCCTCGCCGAAACCCTCGGCGAAATCTCCGAGGGCCTGAAAACCGAGGAAGGCGGTGGCGAGCAAGGCGCCGCCGGCGGTGGCGGCGGCGGTGGTGGTGGTGGCAAGCCACAGAACATCCTGATCCGCGCCGATGAGAGCCTGAATGCGCTGGTGGTGCTGGCCGAGCCGGACGTGGTCGCGGCCATGGAAGACATCGTCCGCCAGCTCGACGTACCCCGCGCCCAGGTGATGGTGGAAGCGGCAATCGTGGAAATTTCCGGTGACATCACCGACGCGCTCGGCGTGCAATGGGCGGTGGATGCCCGCGGCAATACCGGCGGCCTGGGCGGGGTCAACTTCGGCAACACCGGACTCTCGGTGGGTACCGTGCTCAACGCCATCCGCGACGACGAAATCCCCGATACCCTGCCCGACGGCGCCATCATCGGTATCGGCACCGAGAACTTCGCCGCCCTCATCACTGCGCTATCGGCAACCAGCAAGAGCAACCTGCTGTCCACGCCCAGCCTGCTGACCCTGGACAACCAGAAAGCGGAAATCCTGGTGGGCCAGAACGTGCCGTTCCAGACCGGCACCTTCACCACCGACGCCTCGGGGGCCAACAACCCCTTCACCACCATCGAGCGCCAGGATATCGGCGTGACCCTGAAGGTGACCCCGCACATCAACGAAGGCGCCACCCTGCGCCTGGAGATCGAGCAGGAAATTTCCTCCATCGCCCCCACGGCCACCCTGACCGCCCAGGCGGTGGACCTGATCACCAACAAGCGCTCGATCAAGAGCACCATCCTCGCCGAGGACGGCCAGATCATCGTGCTCGGCGGCCTGATCCAGGACGACATCACCCAGACCGATTCCAAGGTTCCGCTGCTGGGCGATATCCCGATCCTCGGGCGGCTGTTCCGCTCCACCAAGGACACCCATGTGAAGCGCAACCTGATGGTGTTCCTGCGGCCGACGGTGGTGCGTGACCGCGCCGGCCTCGCCGCCCTTTCCGGGAAGAAGTACAACGACATCCGCATCGTCGGCGAGCACAACAAGGAAGGCCGCCCGGCCATCCTGCCGCGCCAGCCGGTGGAGTTGTTCGACGGCACGCACGCCCCCGCCATCGACCTGCGCAAGCCTTGAGGCGACGTCGGTGGATAAGGCCGAGCCTTATCCACCTACGCATCCCCCTCGCCGCAGGGTGGAGATCCGCAAGACGGATTTCCACCCCGCAAAAGAAAGAAAGGGCGGCGCACCTCGCGATGACGCCGCCCCGCCCTTCCCGACCGGAACTCAGTCGAGATAGATCATCTTGCGGGTCATGCCGCCGTCGACCATGAACTCCTGGCCGGTGACGAAACCGGCGTTATCCGACAGCAGCCAGGCTACCTGGGCGGCCACGTCTTCCACCAGGCCGACGCGGCCCAGCGGGTGCTGGTCGTGGTCCAGTTCGGAAAGCGGCGCTTCTACGCGGGCAGAGGGGTCGCGGGCATCGATCCAGCCGGGCATGACAGCGTTTACCCGGACATCCGGCGCCAGGCTCATCGCCAGGGCATGGGTCAGCGCCAGCAGGCCGCCCTTGCTGGCCGCATAGGCCTCGCTGTCAGGTTCTGACTGGTGGGCACGGGTGGAAGCGATGGTGACTATGGCGCCGCGATGGGCTCGCAGGTAAGGCGCGCAATGTTTGGCCAGAAGCATGGTGCCAGTGAGGTTCACCGCCAGGACGCGGTTCCAGCGCGCCAGCTCCAGGCTTTCCAGCGGCGGGTTGCGCGGCTCGGAGATCGCGGCGTTGCTGACCAGGGCGTCGAGGCGGCCGAATTGCCCGAGCACTTCGGCCACGCCCACCGCGACCTGGCTTTCGTGGGCCACATCCATAGCGACGAACCAGGCATTCTCACCGAGTGCCTTGGCCACCCTGGAACCCCGGGCGCGGTCGATATCGGCAAGCACTACCTGCCAGCCCTCGGCAATCAGCCAGGCGGCAACGCCAAGGCCGATGCCGCGGGACGCGCCGGTGACCAGCGCGACCTTGCCGTTACTTGCGCCGGCCTCCGGCAGGGTCCAGTCGATCACAGCGCCGCGAGCCCGTGCTCCAGGTCGGCCTTGAGATCGGCAACGTCCTCCAGGCCGATGGCCAGGCGGACCAGGCTGTCGCTGATGCCGGCATTGGCGCGCTCCTGGGGCGACAGGCGCCCGTGGGAGGTAGTGGCCGGGTGGGCAATGGTGGTCTTGGTATCACCCAGGTTGGTGGTGATGGAGATCATCCTGGTGGCGTCGATGAAGCGCCAGGCCGCCTCCTTGCCACCCTTGACCTCGAAGCTGACCACCGCGCCGAAGCCTTTTTGCTGACGCTTGGCCAGCTCATGCTGCGGATGGCTTTCCAGGCCGGCGTAATAGACGCGCTCGACACCCTGCTGGGTCTCCAGCCACCGGGCGATTTCCAGGGCGCTGGCGCAGTGGGCCTGCATGCGCACGCGCAGGGTTTCCAGGCCCTTGATCATGACCCAGGCGTTGAAGGGGCTGAGGGTCGGGCCTGCGGTGCGCAGGAAGCCCACCACTTCCTTCATGTGTTCAGCGCGACCGGCGACTACGCCGCCCATGGTGCGGCCCTGGCCGTCGATGTACTTGGTGGCCGAGTGCATGACGATGTCCGCCCCCAGCTTCAGCGGCTGTTGCAGCGCCGGCGTGCAGAAGCAGTTGTCCACCACCAGCAGCGCCCCCTTGGCGTGGGCGATCTCGGCCAGGGCGGGAATGTCCACCAGCTCGGCCAGGGGGTTGGACGGCGATTCGACGAACAGCAGCTTGGTGTTCGGCTTGATCGCCGCTTCCCAGCCGGCCAGGTCGGACAGCGCCGGATAGTCGACCTCGATGCCGAAACGCTTGAGGTACTTCTCGAACAGGCTGATGGTGGAGCCGAACACGCTGCGCGAGACCAGCACATGGTCGCCGCCGCTGCACAGGCTCATGGCAATGGCGAGGATGGCGGACATGCCGGAAGCGGTGGCCACGGCCTGCTCGGCGCCTTCAAGGGCGGCGATGCGTTCCTCGAAGGTCCGCACCGTGGGGTTGGTGTAGCGCGAATAGACGTTGCCCGGCACTTCGCCGGCGAAACGCGCGGCGGCGTCGGCGGCGGTGCGGAATACGTAGCTGGAGGTCAGGAACATGGCCTCGCCGTGCTCGCCTTCCGGCGTGCGGCGCTGGCCAGCCCGCACGGCCAGGGTTTCGAAGGCTGCGCCTTCCAGGTCACTGTCCAGCCTTCCGGCTTCCCATTCCTGCGTCATATCCCCACCTCCTCAGAAACGTAGCCCGGACGACATCCGGGCTACAGGCTTGCAACTCGCGACTCGAGGCTTGCGCCTCAGTTGTTGTACAGATCGATGATCGCGCTCACCGCATGGGCCTTGGCCTTGGATGCGTCATTGCGCGCCTGCTCGATCTTGTGCAGGTAATGTTCGTCGACATCGCCGGTGATGTACTGGCCATCGAATACCGCGCAGTCGAAGTGGTCGATCTTGACCTTGCCGCCACCCACTGCGTCGATCAGGTCCGGCAGGTCCTGGTAGACCAGCCAGTCGGCGCCGATCAGCTCGGCGACTTCCTCGGTGGAGCGATTGTGGGCGATCAGCTCGTGGGCGCTGGGCATGTCGATGCCGTAGACGTTCGGATAGCGCACCGCCGGGGCGGCCGAGCAGAAGTAGACGTTCTTGGCGCCGGCTTCGCGGGCCATCTGGATGATCTGCTTGCAGGTGGTGCCGCGCACGATGGAGTCGTCCACCAGCATCACGTTCTTGCCGCGGAATTCCAGTTCGATGGCATTGAGCTTCTGGCGCACGGATTTCTTGCGCGCGGCCTGGCCGGGCATGATGAAGGTCCGGCCGATGTAGCGGTTCTTCACGAAGCCTTCGCGGAACTTCACGCCCAGGTGGTTGGCCAACTCCAGGGCTGCGGTACGGCTGGTATCCGGAATCGGGATGACCACGTCGATGTCGTGGTCGGGACGCTCGCGCTGGATTTTCTCGGCCAGCTTCTCGCCCATGCGCAGGCGCGCCTTGTAGACCGAGATGCCGTCCATGATCGAATCCGGGCGCGCCAGATAGACGTGCTCGAAGATGCAGGGGGCGTACTGTGGCTTGTCGGCGCACTGGCGGGTGAACAGCTTGCCTTCCTCGGTGATGTACACGGCCTCGCCCGGGGCCAGGTCGCGGATCAGGGTGAAGCCGAGCACATCGAGGGCGACGCTCTCGGAGGCGATCATGTACTCCACGCCTTCGTCGGTGTGACGCTGGCCGAAGACGATCGGGCGGATGGCATGGGGGTCGCGGAAACCGACGATGCCATAACCGGTGATCATCGCCACCACGGCGTAACCGCCACGGCAGCGCTGGTGCACACCGGAAACCGCGGCGAACACATCTTCCTCGGTGGGTTGCAGCTTGCCGCGGTGGGCCAGTTCGTGGGCGAACACGTTGAGCAGCACTTCCGAGTCGGAGTTGGTGTTCACGTGACGCAGGTCGGACTCGTAGATTTCCTTGGCCAACTGCTCGACGTTGGTCAGATTGCCGTTGTGCGCCAGGGTGATGCCATAGGGCGAGTTGACGTAGAACGGCTGGGCCTCGGCGGAGCTCGAGGAGCCGGCGGTGGGATAGCGCACATGGCCGATGCCCATGTTGCCCACCAGGCGCTGCATATGGCGCTGCTGGAAGACGTCACGGACCAGGCCGTTGTCCTTGCGCAGGAAGAGCCGGCCGTCATGGCTGGTCACAATACCGGCAGCGTCCTGGCCGCGATGCTGAAGGACGGTAAGCGCGTCATACAGCGCCTGATTGACATTCGACTTACCGACAATACCGACGATGCCACACATGTGACGCAACCCCTGCTAGTAGTTCAGGCTAAACAAGTACCCGTCCAGGCCGTTTGGGCATGGTTGGGCATTCTTCCGGGTGCGGCGCATCAACTGGGTGAGCTGATGCCGCTCGCGAGCCACTGACTGGTGAAGCCCAGAATGAGGTTCTTCGACCAATCGGCGACCATGAGAAAATGCGGTAGCAGCGCCGATTGCTGCCACCAGGGATCCTGTTGCACCGGGGCCAGGCTGAGCAGGCCGACCAGCAGCACCACCAGCAGCGCGCCACGGGCGGCGCCGAAGGCCATGCCCAGTACGCGGTCGGTGCCGTCCATGCCGGTGACCCTGACCAGCTCGCCGATCAGGAAATTGATCAGTGCCCCCACCAGCAAGGTGGCGACGAAGAGGATGGCGCACGCCGCGATGATGCGCGCCGAAGGCATTTCGATGAATTCGGTGAGGTGCAGTGACAGGGCGCCGCCAAAGGTCCAGGCCACTATGCCTGCGACTATCCAGGTGAGCAGCGAGAGAGCCTCCTTGACGAAGCCCCGACTCAAACTGACCAGACTGGAAACGGCGATGATGGCGATGATCGTCCAATCGACCCAGGTGAATGCCACAGTGCAGCCCACAAACTGAAAAGGCGCTGCATTTTAGCAGAGCCCTTCAACTCCGGTAACCCGCGGAGCTGAAAGGGCTCGATTATCCTGGTCTATCAACCTTTCTCCGGCTGGAAACGGACGACGAAGCCGTTCAGCTTCTGCTGACGGCTGAGCTGGTCGCGCAGGCGGTTGGCTTCGGCACGCTCGATGACCGGACCGACGAACACCCGATTCATGCCTTCGACACTGCGGATATAGGCGTTGTAACCCTGGGTGCGCAGGTTCTTCTGCAGGTTTTCGGCACTGGAACGACTGGACAGGCTGGCAAGCTGGATCGACCAACTAACCGGCAAGCCATTGACATCCAGGCGCTTTTCCTCGGCCTTGACTTCCGCCACCGGCGCAGCTGGAACCGCAGCGGGTGCGGGCGCCCTGGCCTGTGCCGGCGCCGGAACGGCCGGCGCAACGGGCTGAGCGGGTTGGGCGGGTTGCACCTGCTGGGCAGGAGCTGCCGGAGCGGTTCCCTGGGCCGGCGGCGTACTGGAGGCGAGCACCTCGTCGGCGGGCTCCAGCGGCGGAACCGGTTCCTGAGGCAGCGCCTGGGGCTCCGGCACCTGGACCTGCTCCAGCTCGGCTACCGGGATCTCCGGCGCCTTCGGCATCGGCGGCGCTTCGACCACGACCTGGCGCAGTTCATCCTCGCGGCTGAACAGCATGGGCAGGAAGATCACCGCCAGCGCCACCAGCACCAGCGCGCCAACGATCCGTTGCTTGAGTCCCTTGTCCAACACTGCCATTTCCCTTACCCCCCAGCGGCTTGGCCTTCCAGCCAGCTCAGTGCCTCGGCCACGCTATAGAACGATCCGAACACCAGGATCTCGTCGTTCGCAGTCGCCTGCTCACACTGCGTTTCAAGTGCGGCGGCGATATTTTGGTGGACACTGACGCTTGCGCGAAGGTTCGTCAATGCCGCCTGCAGTTCGGCGGCGGGACGACTGCGCGGCGTCGGCAAGGGCGCGACGGCCCAATGGGCGAATTGGGTCTGCAGGGCGTGCAGTACGCCGTCGAGATCCTTGTCGGAGAGCAGGCCGAACACGGCCAGCCGGCGGCCAGCCAGGGGTTGTGCGGCCAGTCGGGCCGCAAGGAACTCGGCCGCATGGGGGTTGTGGCCGACATCCAGCAACAGGGAAACGGTCTTGCCGCGCCAATGGATGCGGCGGCGGTCCAGACGGCCGGTGACCCGCGTACCCTGCAGGGCAGCCTGCAGGATATCGGGCTGCCAGGGCATGCCGAGCAGCGCGTAGGCCTGCAACGCCAGGGCGGCATTCTCCATGGGCAGGTCAAGCAGCGGCAGGTCGTGCAGCTCCAGCACCTGCCCGGAAGCGTTGACGCCGCGCCAGTGCCAGCCGCCCTCGCCTACTGCCAGGTCGAAATCCCGACCACGCAGGAACAGGGGCGCCGCCAGCGCACTGGCCTGCTCCAGCAGCGGCCGAGGCGGATCGAGATCGCCGCAGAGGGCAGGCTTGCCGGCGCGGAAGATCCCGGCCTTCTCGAAGGCCACGCTTTCGCGGGTGTCACCCAGCCAGTCGGCATGATCGAGACCGATGCTGGTGACCAGCGCCAGGTCCGCATCCACCAGATTGACGGCATCCAGGCGCCCGCCGAGACCGACTTCCAGCACCACGGCGTCAAGACCGGCACGCTGGAACAGCCAGAACGCCGCCAGGGTACCCATTTCGAAATAGGTCAGGGAGATTTCGCCGCGCGCCGCTTCTACCGCGGCAAAGGCGTCGCAGAGCGCCTGGTCGGTGGCTTCCAGACCGTTCACCTGCACGCGCTCGTTGTAGCGCAGCAGGTGCGGCGAGCTGTAGACGCCGACCTTCAGCCCCTGGGCGCGCAGCAGCGCGGCCAGGAAGGCGCAGGTGGAACCCTTGCCGTTGGTGCCGGTGACGGTGATCACCTTCGGCGCCGGTCGGCCCAGGCCGAGCCGGCTGGCGACTTCGCGGCTGCGCTCCAGCCCCATGTCAATCGCCGTGGGGTGGAGCTGTTCAAGGTAGGAAAGCCAGTCGGCAAGGGTTCTCTGGGTCATGCGATAGCCGGGGAAGGTAGGCGCATCATCTGCGCCAGCAGCCGTCCAAGGCGCTCACGCAGTTCCGCGCGGGGAATGATCATGTCGATGGCGCCGTGCTCCAGCAGGAACTCGCTGCGCTGGAAGCCTTCCGGCAGCTTCTCGCGCACGGTCTGCTCGATCACACGCGGGCCGGCGAAGCCGACCAGGGCGCGCGGCTCGCCGACGATCACGTCACCGAGCATGGCCAGGCTGGCGGAAACACCGCCGTAGACCGGGTCGGTCAGCACGGAAATGAAGGGGATGCCCTCTTCGCGCAGGCGCGCCAGGGCCGCCGAGGTCTTGGCCATCTGCATCAGGGAGATCAGGGCTTCCTGCATGCGCGCGCCGCCGGAAGCGGAGAAGCAGACCAGCGGGCAACGCTGTTCCAGGGCCATGTTGGCGGCGCGGACGAAGCGCTCACCGACGATGGCACCCATGGACCCCCCCATGAAGGAGAACTCGAAGGCACAGGCCACGATCGGCATCTTGTGCAGGGTACCGCGCATGGCGATCAGGGCATCCTTCTCGCCGGTTTCCTTCTGGGCGCCGGCAAGGCGGTCCTTGTACTTCTTGCTGTCACGGAATTTCAGGCGATCCACCGGCTCCAGGTCGGCGCCGAGTTCCTCGCGCCCTTCAGCATCCAGGAAGATGTCGAGGCGCGCGCGCGCGCCAATGCGCATGTGGTGGTTGCATTTCGGGCAGACGTCCAGCGTCTTTTCCAGTTCCGGTTTGTAAAGCACCGCGTCACAGGACGGGCACTTGTGCCAGAGGCCTTCCGGTACCGAGCTCTTCTTCACCTCGGAACGCATGATCGAAGGGATCAGCTTGTCTACCAGCCAGTTGCTCATGCTCTAGTTCTCCACAGCTTTCAGGCCCGAACACGCGCTAGCGGTTCATTGCCCCGCGCATGTCCTTGAGCGAATTCATCGTTGCGACCCCAGCAGTCATGGAATTCCCGGGGGTCACCCCGGCGATGGCTTCACCATCGCCCTTGTAAGAAACAGGCCCGCTCGTCGCAGCCTTGCTACGCGACCCGACAGGCTTCGCCTGCCCGGGCAACTCGCTTATGGACGGCAGCGAAACGCCGTCCGTCACATATGCAGGAGACGCGCCAGGGGCCCGCCCCGCGAAAGTTACCGCGAAACACATTTCAGGCACGTGCCTGCTGGATGAAGGCCTGGATCTTCGCCGCATCCTTGATGCCCTTGCTGGCTTCGACGCCACCGCTCACATCCACCGCATAGGGACGTACGCGGCGCACCGCGTCAGCCACATTCTCCGGGGTGAGACCTCCGGCCAGCACCAGCGGTTTTGCCGCATCCTGGGGCACCAGGCCCCAGTCGAAGGCCTCTCCGGTGCCGCCCGGGGTGCCCGCGACGTAGGTGTCCAGCAGGATCCCCGCCGCCTCGGGATAGGCGGCGATGGCGGCGGCGATGTCGTCGCCCGGCTTGACCCGCAGCGCCTTGATGTAGGGGCGGCCATAGCCGCCGCAGTCTTCCGGGGTTTCGTCGCCGTGGAACTGCAGCAGATCAAGCGGTACCTCGGCCAGGACCTGTTGCAGTTCAGCCCTGGGCATGTCGACGAAGAGCCCGACACTGGTCACGAAGGGGGGCAGCGCCGCGACTATGGCCCTGGCCTGGGCCGGGGTCACTGCCCGCGGGCTCTTGGGGTAGAACACCAGACCTACGGCATCCGCCCCGGCGGCGACCGCAGCCAGGGCGTCTTCGATTCGGGTGATGCCACAGATTTTGATGCGAACAGCTGACAAGATGCGGACACCTGCAGGGGAAAGATCAGGAATGTTAGCAAAGGCCCGGAGCAGCGTCAGCCCACCGTTTCCGGCAAGCCGGAAAGAAAGTGCGGGCCAAGGTAACGCTGCGGGAGCTCGAATTCTTCCGGATATTCCACCCGCACCAGATAGAGCCCGTACGGATGCGCGGTAACCCCACCCTCCCGCCGGATACGCCCCTCCAGCACCTGTCTCGCCCACTCGACCGGCTGCTCGCCCGCGCCGATCGTCATCAATACCCCGGCGATGTTGCGCACCATGTGGTGGAGGAAGGCGTTGGCGCGGATATCCAGAACGATCATGCGGCCGAGCTCGATCAATTCCAGGTGATGCACCGTCTTGATCGGCGATTTCGCCTGGCACTGTCTGGCGCGGAAGGCACTGAAGTCGTGCATCCCGACCAGGCACCGGGCCGCCTCTCGCATGCGCTGGATATCCAGCGGGCGATGGTTCCAGGTCACCTCTTCAGCCATGTGCGCCGGGCGAATCTCGTCGTTGTAGATTACGTAGCGATAACGCCGGGCCATGGCGCTGAAACGAGCGTCGAAGGTCTTCGGCATTTCCTTGGCCCAAGTGACGCTGATATCGCCCGGCAGGTTCATGTTCGCGCCCATGGTCCAGGCGTGCATCGAGCGCACCACCGGAGTATCGAAGTGCACCACCTGGCCGCTGGCATGCACCATGGCATCGGTGCGACCGGCGCAGGAGAGGGTCACGGGCGCGCCGCCCGCCACGCGGCTCAAGGCGGTTTCAAGGGACTCCTGGATCGAGGGCACACCGGCGCGCTGGCGCTGGAAGCCGCGGTAGCGGGAACCCTTGTATTCGACGCCGAGGGCGATTCTGTAAATGCCAGCGGCAGCCTCAGAGGCTGCCGCTGCGGGTACTGCTTCTGTCATCTATCAGCTGAGTCGTGCGATCAGTTCGCGCGCTTCCTGTTGCTGGGTGTCGTTCCCCTCGGACATCACTTCGTCGAGGATGTCGCGAGCACCTTCGGTGTCACCCATGTCGATATAGGCGCGAGCCAGGTCCAGTTTGGTCGCGGTTTCGTCGGTACCGGAGAGGAAATCGAAGTCGTCCTCCTCACCCAGTTCCTTTTCTGCCCTCTCGGCTTCCAGCACGGCAACCGGCTCCGCCTGCTGCTGGAGACTGTCGGAAAGCTGGTCCAGCTCAGCGCTGACCTCATCCAGTTGGGCCGCGAAGCTGTCATTGTCGGCCACCGGCTCGGCGACCGGCTCATCGAGCAGGGACAGGTCGAAGTCCGCTGGCAGGTCCAGCAGGCCGGCGGTGGTGACCTCCGCTTCTGGCGCGGCAGGCTCCGCAGCCGCCAGGGGCGCATCGAAGTCGCTGTCCAGGCTGAGCAGGAACTCGTCCTCTTCGGCGCTTGCCGGCTGGGCGGCAGGTTCCAGGTCAAGGCTGAAATCGGCGAGGTCATCGCTGAGTTCCAGAGTCTCGCTAGCGCTCGACAGTTCGGCGGCGGAACCGATGTCCAGGTCGAAATCCAGGGCATCCTCGGCCTTGGCCGGCTCGACCAGGTCGTCGAATTCCAGATCGTCCAGGCTCAGCTCATTCACCGGAGCCGCTGCAGGCTGGATCGCCGCAGGCTTCTCTTCGCCCAGGTCGAGATCCAGGCCGGAACCGAGGTCGTCAAGGCTCAGATCGAAGTCGTCGTCCAGGTTCGTGCCGGCGGCGGCTGGCGCGGCAGCGGCCTGCGGAGCATCGTCCAGCCCCAGGTCGTCGAGACTGAAGCTTTCAAGGTCGTCGGCCGCTGCCAGACCCGCGGCGGCGGTGGCGACGACCGCTGCTGCCATGGCCGGGTACTTGCCTTTGAGCTGCTCGACGTCGCCAGCGGCGCCGCCGATCTCGCGAAGCTCGTGCTCCTGGCGGGCGAAACCTTCACGATCGCCCAGCTCGGCATGGACCTCCATGAGCTTCAGACGCAGGTCGCTGCGCTGGGGCTCTTCGTTGATGGCGCCTTGCAGCAGCTCGGCAGCCTGGTTGAAGCGACCGTAGGCGATATAGATGTCGGCCTCGCTGATCACATCGCTGGTCTGCGCGGTGACTCGCTCCTCCGCCTTGGCCGGAACGGCCTCCGGGGCATCGGCTGCGGCAACATCGAAGGAGGAACTGTCGAGGGCGTCGAAGCTGTCGTCCTTGGTGTCGAAGTCACTGTCGAAGCTGTTTTCGTCATCCTGCGCGGCCAGGCTGTTCTGCAGCTCGGCTTCCTTGAGCGCATTACGGCGGGACAGCACCATCAACAGGACCAGCAGGGCTACCAGCGCGCTGCCGCCAGCGAGCAGGAGCAGCATCGGATTGGCCAGCACATCATCGATGATGCTGGATTGCGGCGGTTCGGCCACGGGCGCGGCCGGAGCGGCCTGCACCGGCTCGGCGGGCGCTGCGGGCTGCGCGGCGGCCGGTGCCTCGGGTTGTGCGGTCGCCTCCGGTTGCGCCGGGGCTGCAGCGTCGGCCGGAGCTGCCGGTTGAACGGGCTCCGCAGGCTGGGCAGGCGCCTGGGCTTCCGGAGCGGAGGCCTGGGCCGGCTCGGCCGCTACAGGCGCACTGGAGGCAGCAACTGCCGGCTCGGCGGGAGCCTCGGCAACCTGGGTGGATTGGGCAGGTTCGGCTGCAGCGGGTGCGGCCGGCGCCTGTTCGCCCGGGGCAGCCATATTGGACTGGAGCCGGGCGAGCTGGTCGTCCTTGAGCTGGATCAGGCGTTGCAGCTTGTCCATCTGGCTCTGCAGGTCACCCAAGCGGCCCTTCAGTTCGTCATTTTCGCGACGGGTCGAATCCAGGCTTTCCTGGGTCACCGCCAGCTTGTCGTTAAGGGCCTTGCTCCCAGTGTCAGCGCCCTTGTCGCTGCCACTGGAAGCCTTGCCGCTGGCTGCGGAAACCAAACGCAGGCTGTCCTGTGTTTCGACTTTCTCGGGAGCGGCGTCGGCACTGCTGCGCTTGGTGGCATCGAGCTGACGCTTGCCCTCACCGGCCAGACTGCGACCTTCGCGCCAGGCCGTGTTCTGCGCCTGGACCTGGGAGATGGCTTCGGCCTGGCTCCGGCTGGCGATCTGGCTCTCATCCGGAAGGCGAAGCACCTGGCCGCTCTTCAGGCGATTGATATTGCCGTCGACGAAGGCATCGGGGTTAAGGTCCTGGATCGCCAGCATGGCCTGGTGCACCGAGCCACCGGCGCGGGTACGCTCGGCAATGTCCCAGAGGGTGTCGCGGGAACTGGTGCGGTACTGGTCATCCGGTGCCTTGGGTGCCGAAGCAGGAGCGGGAGCGCTCGGGCGCGGCGCGGCGGCGGGAGCAGCCGGCACCGCAGGAGCGCTGCGAACCGGTGCGGCCGACTGGGCAACCGCCGGGCGCGGCGACGGAGCGGGCGCGGCGACGGGAGCCCGCGGCGCGGCGGCTGCCGCGGCCTGGGGCGAGTAGAGCGGCGGATCGAGCAGCAGCGTGTATTCACGCAGCAGGCGGCCGCTGGGCCAGAGCACCTCGACCAGGAAGTTCAGATAGGGTTCGCGCACCGGCTTGCTCGACGTCACCCGGATGACGCTACGGCCGTTGGCCTTGACCACGGGGGTGAACTTGAGGTCCTGCAGAAAATACTGGCGATCGACCCCGGCCTTGGAGAATTCTTCCGGCGGCGCCAGGCTCGGCTTGACTTCAGCCGAAGCCAGGTCGCGCACCTCGAGCAACTCGATTTCCGCATCCAGGGGCTGGTTCAAGGAAGAACGCAGCGTGACTTCCCCGAGCCCGAGGGCGTTGGCCATGCCAGAAGTCAGCGCGGATGCGGCCGCGATTGCCAGCACAAGTTTGCGAACCCGAACCATAGAGTGATTCCCTTGTTTTATCTTTTTTCTCGCTGCGCGAGAGGAGGGTCTTTAGTCGCTGCCTGCGCGCGCCGGAACGGCGGCTCCCCATCAACGATAAGGCCAAGCCAGTATTGTCAAGCTAGAATATTTCTACAAATTTTCAGGTAAGTATCTTTGACAGATAGTGTTTTATCAACAACTCGGCGGACTGCACAGCATTGAGCGCAGCGCCTTTTCTTGCATTATCTGAAGCAATCCACAAATTGAGTTCGCAAGGGTCGTCCACCCCACCCCGGACTCGGCCTACATATACCGAATCCTGCCCCACGGCGTCGCCGACAGCGGTCGGATAGTCGCCCTCCTCCTCCACCAGCTCGACACCCGGCGCCCGCGCCAGGCACGCACGCACGGCAGCGAGATCCACCTCATCCGCGGCCACCAGGGAAACAGCCAGGCTGTCGCCGAAAAACACCGGCGCCAGGGCGCAGGTGGCAGCGACGCGCAACGCGGGTGTGCCGAGCAGCTGCTTGATCTCCCCCGCCAGGCGACGTTCCAGGGCGATGTGCCCGTCGGCGTCTGGCGTGCCGGCCTGGGCCAGGATGTTGAAAGCGATCTGGCGATCGAAGAAGCGCGGTTCCAGCGGCCGGGCATTGAGCAGCTCGGCAGTCTGGCGGGCCAGTTCAGTGACGCCTTCGCGACCGCGGCTGGAGACCGCGAGACTGGCCATCACGCTGAGACGCTGGGGCTTGAGCAGATCCTTGAGCGGCGCCAGCACACAGGCCAGCGCCACGGCGGAAGCACTAGGGCTGGTCAGTCGATAGGGCGCAGTGAGGCCTTGCAGCAATTGCGGATTGGCCTCGGGCACCAGGCTCGGCGCCTCGCTCGCCTCGAGGGCGCCGGACAGGTCGATGAGCGAACAGCCCGCGGCTGTCGCGCGGGGGGCAAAACTGCGGGTCACCGCCTCGCCAGCGGCGAAGAAAGCCAGTTTCACCTGGGAAAAATCGAAGTCGGCCATGTCCCGCACCCGCAGGTTGCGCCCCTTGAAGGGCACGGAGGCGCCGGCGGATTCGCCACTGGCGAGCAGATGCAGGTTACCGACCGGGAATTCCCGTTCTTCGAGAAGCTGGACGAGGGTTTCGCCAACGGTGCCGGTGGCGCCGATGACGGCGATGTCGAGGGACTGGCTCATGAGGGAGTTACTTCTGGCAGTGCGGGGAGCGGCACTTTAACCGCCACTCCCGCGCCCAGGCAATCGAGGTTCAGGGAGCGCCGACGAGCCTCATCGACGCCCCACGAACTCAACGCTCCAGCAGGATGCGCAGCATGCGGCGCAGCGGCTCGGCGGCGCCCCAGAGGAGCTGGTCGCCGACGGTGAAGGCGCCCAGGTACTGCGAGCCCATGTTGAGCTTGCGCAGACGGCCGACCGGAACACTGAGCGTGCCAGTCACGGCAGTCGGGGTCAGTTCGCGCATGCTGATTTCGCGCTGGTTCGGCACCAGCTTCACCCAGGGGTTGTGCTGGCTGATCATGCCTTCGATGTCGGCGATCGGCACATCCTTGTTCAGCTTGATGGTCAGCGCCTGGCTGTGGCAACGCATGGCGCCGATGCGCACGCAGATGCCGTCCACCGGGATCGGGCTCTTGAAACGACCCAGGATCTTGTTGGTCTCGGCCTGGCCTTTCCACTCTTCGCGGCTCTGGCCGTTGGGCAGCTCCTTGTCGATCCAGGGGATCAGGCTGCCGGCGAGCGGCACACCGAAGTTCTCGGTGGGGAAGTCTTCGCCACGCATGGCTTCGGCCACCTTGCGGTCGATGTCGAGGATGGCGCTGGCCGGGTTGGCCAGGTCGTCCGCCACGGCACCATTGATGGCACCCATCTGCTTGATCAGCTCACGCATGTTCTGCGCGCCGGCGCCGGAGGCCGCCTGGTAGGTCATGGCGCTCATCCACTCCACCAGGCCGGCTTCGAAGAGGCCGCCCAGGGCCATCAGCATCAGGCTGACGGTGCAGTTGCCGCCGATGTAGTTCTTGGTGCCCGCGTCCAGTTGCTGGTCGATGACCTTGCGATTCACCGGATCGAGAACGATCACCGCGTCATCCTGCATACGCAGGCTGGAGGCGGCGTCGATCCAGTAACCCTGCCAACCGGCTTCGCGCAGCTTGGGGAACACCTCATTGGTGTAGTCGCCGCCCTGGCAGGTCAGGATCACATCGAGGGTCTTCAGCTCGTCGATGCTGTAGGCGTCCTTCAGCGGGGCAATGTCCTTGCCGACCGCGGGGCCCTGGCCACCGACATTGGAAGTGGTGAAGAACACCGGCTCGATCAGGTCGAAATCCCGCTCTTCCAGCATTCGCTGCATGAGCACGGAACCCACCATGCCGCGCCAACCGATCAGACCTACACGCTTCATGACAACTACACCTTTCTTGAAAAAGTGGGCCGCTGGAATGCCAGCGAGCCCGACAGATTACAGATTCCGCAGCGCCGCGACCACTGCATCGCCCATTTCGCGAGTACCGACCTTGGTCGCCCCGGCGGAGTAGATATCGCCGGTACGCAGCCCCTGGTCCAGCACCAGGCTGACGGCCTTCTCGATGGCGTCGGCGGCAGCGGTCTGGTTGAAGCTGTAGCGGAGCATCATCGATACAGAGAGTATGGTCGCCAACGGGTTGGCGATGCCCTGCCCGGCGATGTCCGGCGCCGAGCCGTGGCAGGGTTCGTACATACCCTTGTTGTTCGAATCCAGCGAGGCCGAAGGCAGCATGCCGATGGAACCGGTGAGCATGGAAGCCTCATCCGACAGGATGTCGCCGAACATGTTGTCGGTGACCATCACGTCGAACTGCTTGGGCGCGCGGACCAGCTGCATGGCGGCGTTGTCGACGTACATGTGGCTGAGTTCGACGTCCGGATAATCCTTGGCCACCTCTTCCACCACTTCGCGCCACAGCTGGCTGGAGGCGAGGACGTTGGCCTTGTCCACCGAGCACAGCTTCTTGTCGCGCACACGGGCCATGTCGAAGCCGACACGGGCGATGCGGCGGATTTCGCTCTCGCTGTACGGCAGGGTGTCGTAGGCCTGGCGCTCGCCGTTTTCCAGCACGCGCTGCTCGCGGGGCTGGCCGAAGTAGATGCCGCCGGTCAGCTCGCGGACGATGAGGATGTTCAGGCCGGCCACCACTTCCGGCTTGAGGCTGGAAGCCTCGGCCAGTTGCGGATAGAGAATGGCCGGGCGCAGGTTGGCGAACAGGCCCAGCTGCGAACGGATCTTCAGCAGACCGCGTTCCGGACGGATGTCACGCTCGATCTTGTCCCATTTCGGACCGCCCACGGCGCCCAGCAGTACCGCATCGGCCTTGCGTGCGCGCTCCAGGGTCTCGTCGGCCAGGGGAACGCCGTGCTTGTCGATGGCGGCGCCGCCGATGACGTCCTCGGTGAGCTCGAAGCCGAGCTGGAACTTGTCGTTGGCCAGCTCCAGCACCTTGACCGCTTCGGCCATGATCTCCGGGCCGATACCGTCACCGGGGAGAATCAGAATCTGCTTGCTCATGCTTTCCTCTCATTAGGCGCGCTCCGCGCCAGGCAATTCGTTCTAGCGTTCGGCCCAGAGCACCACGACATCAGTGCTGAAGGAGCCGTCCGCGGCAATCTCGAAATACTCCCGTACCTCCTCGCCCACCGCGTTCTGCAGGGCAAGGATGGCATCGCGGAAAACCTCCGGGGTGCGCATGCGCGCGATCCAGGAGGTGAATTCCAGGCGCAGGCGCTGACGCGTGTGACGGGTGACGAACAGCCCCGCCTCGCTGACCTGCTGCAGCCATTCAGCCGCGGAATAATCGCGCACATGGCTGGTGTCGCGCAGCACTTCCACCGTTTGCAAATGGGTGTCGAGCAGCGGACTGCCGGGCGAGGCCACGTCGATGAAGGCCGCCACGCCGCCCGGTTTCAGCACCCGGCGCACTTCGCGCAGGGCGAGGCCAAGGTCGCTCCAATGGTGCGCCGAGTAGCGGCTGAAGACGAAATCGAAGCTGGCATCGGCAAAGGGCAAGCGCTCGGCCGCCCCACGCTCGGTACGCACATTGGCCAGGCCGCGCTCGGCGGCGGCCGCGGCCACCACCTCGAGCATCTGCTCGGACAGGTCATAGGCCACCACTTCGCCGACCAGCGGCGCGACGTGGAAGCTGACATGCCCGGCGCCGCAACCGAGGTCTAGCACGCGCGCATCGCCACGGTCTTCGACCGCCGCCTGCAGCAGCGAGAATTCCACGCCCTGGGCGTGCACGGCACTGCTCAGGTAGGCATTGGCCTGCTCGCCGAACTGGCGCTGTACCACCTGCTGGTGGGCTTTGTCGCTCATGTCGATCTCCGCCCCAGCTTCAGGCGTCGCGGAACAGCCAGGGGCTGTTTGCGCGGTACTGGCCTTCAAAAGCCTTGATCGCGTCAGCGTCCTGCAGGGTCAGGCCGATATCGTCCAGGCCGTTGAGCAGGCAGTGCTTGCGGAAGGCGTCCACCTCGAAGCTGTACTGTTTGCCGTCCGGACGGGTCACGGTCTGCGCCGCGAGGTCGACGGTCAGTTGGTAGCCCTCGGTGGCTTCGCACTGCTTGAACAGTTCGTCAACTTCTTCGTCCTTGAGGATGATCGGCAGCAGGCCGTTCTTGAAGCTGTTGTTGAAGAAGATGTCCGCGTAGCTCGGCGCGATGATGGCGCGGAAGCCGTACTCGTCCAGGGCCCAGGGCGCGTGCTCACGGGAGGAGCCGCAGCCGAAGTTCTCGCGGGCGAGCAGTACGCTGGCGCCTTGGTAGCGCGGGAAGTTCAGCACGAACTCCTGGTTGACCGGGCGCTTGGAGTTGTCCTGGTTCGGCTGGCCCACGTCCAGGTAACGCCACTCGTCGAACAGGTTGGGGCCGAAGCCGGTGCGCTTGATGGATTTCAGGAACTGCTTGGGAATGATCTGATCGGTGTCGACGTTGGCGCGATCCAGCGGAGCGACGAGACCGGTGTGTTGGGTAAAGGCTTTCATCTCGACTCTCCTTCCTTACTTGAGCAACTCGCGAACATCGACGAAACGGCCGATCACCGCGGCGGCGGCGGCCATGGCCGGGCTGACCAGGTGGGTGCGGCCACCGGCACCCTGACGACCCTCGAAGTTGCGGTTGGAGGTGGACGCGCAATGCTCGCCACTTTCCAGGCGGTCCGGGTTCATCGCCAGGCACATGGAGCAGCCCGGTTCACGCCATTCGAAGCCGGCTTCGATGAAGATCTTGTCCAGGCCTTCCTTCTCGGCCTGCTGCTTGACCAGGCCCGAGCCCGGCACCACCAGCGCCTGCTTGATGGTCGCGGCGACCTTGCGGCCCTTGGCGACTTCGGCGGCGGCACGCAGGTCTTCGATGCGCGAGTTGGTGCAGGAACCGATGAACACGCGGTCCAGCTGGATATCGGTGATCGCCTGGTTGGCGGCGAGGCCCATGTACTTCAGGGCGCGCTCGATAGAGCCGCGCTTGACCGGATCAGCCTCGGCGGCCGGGTCCGGCACGCGCTGGTCGACCGGCAGCACCATCTCGGGCGAAGTGCCCCAGCTGACCTGCGGAATGATCGCTTCGGCACGCAGTTCGACCACGGTATCGAAGTGAGCGTCGGCATCGGACACCAGGTCGCGCCAGGCGGCCACGGCCTTGTCCCAGTCGGCGCCCTTGGGCGCGAAGGGGCGGCCTTCGACATAGGCGATGGTCTTTTCGTCCACGGCCACCAGGCCGACGCGGGCACCGGCCTCGATGGCCATGTTGCAGATGGTCATGCGGCCTTCGACGGACAGGTCGCGAATGGCGCTGCCGGCGAACTCCAGGGCATGGCCGTTGCCGCCCGCGGTGCCGATCTTGCCGATCACGGCGAGCACTATGTCCTTGGCGGTGACGCCGGCGGGCAGTTGGCCCTCCACGCGCACCTGCATGTTCTTCATTTTCTTCGCCACCAGGCACTGGGTGGCCAGCACGTGCTCGACCTCGGAGGTGCCGATGCCGTGGGCCAAGGCCCCGAAGGCGCCATGGGTGGAGGTGTGGGAGTCACCGCAGACCACGGTCATGCCCGGCAGGGTGGCGCCCTGCTCCGGGCCCACCACGTGGACGATGCCCTGGCGCACGTCGTTCATCTTGAATTCGAGGATGCCGAAATCGTCACAGTTCTCGTCCAGGGTCTTGACCTGGATCCGCGACACTTCGTCGGCGATGGCTTCGAGGCCACCCTGGCGCTCGGCGCGGGTGGTCGGAACGTTGTGGTCCGGGGTGGCGATGTTGGCGTCGATGCGCCAGGGCTTGCGACCGGCCAGGCGCAGCCCTTCGAAGGCCTGCGGCGAGGTCACTTCGTGAAGGATGTGACGGTCGATGTAGATCAGCGACGAGCCATCGTCGCGGCGCTTCACCTCGTGGGCATCCCAGAGCTTGTCGTAGAGCGTCTTGCCGGCCATCTTCAGGTCCTCATCAGCTTGCTTCGTTGCGCAGGGGTCGAATGCCCCTTTTGCTTGTGGGGACGATGCTAGGGGGTTGCATCGAATAACTCAAATTCATATTTTTTATCCAAAGGATTCCATTCTGGAATAGAAATAAGTTACAACCTTCAAGCCGCGAGCAAGCCTCCCCATTGACCCGCTTGCGGCTTGAAAACCTGTCGCCTGGAGCTCAAGAAATTGGATCTCGCCAGCCTCAACGCCTTCATCGCCATCGCCGAGACCGGCAGCTTCTCCGAAGCCGGCGAACGCCTGCACCTGACCCAGCCGGCGGTGAGCAAGCGCATCGCATCCCTGGAACAGCAGCTCAGCGTGCGGCTGTTCGACCGGCTGGGCCGCGAAGTGAGCCTGACCGAAGCCGGACGCGCCCTGCTCCCCCGGGCTTACCAAATCCTCAATGTGCTGGACGACACCCGCCGCGCCCTGAGCAACCTCTCCGGCGACATCAGCGGCCGGCTGACCCTGGCCACCAGCCACCACATCGGCCTGCACCGCCTGCCGCCGCTGTTGCGCGCGTTCACTAAGGCCTACCCCCAGGTGGCGCTGGACATCCAGTTCCTCGATTCGGAGGTGGCCTATGAGGAGATCCTGCATGGCCGTGTCGAGCTGGCGGTGATCACCCTGGCCCCGGAAACCGCACTGCCGGTGCAGGCGGTGCCGGTGTGGAACGATCCGCTGGACTTCGTCGCCGCCCCGGAACACCCCCTGGCCCGCGACAAGACCATCTTCCTGCCCGACGTGGCGCGGCATCCGGCGGTCTTCCCCGGCGGCAACACCTTCACCCACCACATCGTCCGCCGCATGTTCGAGGCCGAGGGCCTGACGCCGAACATCGCCATGAGTACCAACTACATGGAAACCATCAAGATGATGGTCTCCATCGGCATCGCCTGGAGCGTGCTGCCGCGCACCATGCTCGACGACTCGGTGGTGCGCCTGCCGTTGCAGGACATCCAGCTGTCCCGCCAGCTCGGCTACATCCTCCACACCGAACGCACCCTGTCCAACGCCGCCAAGGCTTTCATGGCGCTGCTCGACGCCCAGCGCGACAACCTTGCGTACCTGTGAGGCGGGCAACCCTGGCCTGAAGGCTGTCGCCGCTGGCGTGGAAAGTGCCGGCCCGGGCGCATAACGAAAAAGGGCGCCCGCAGGCGCCCTCTTCCGTTTTCAGCGGGTGACCATCAGTTTTCCAGCACGGCGCGCTGCCCGTTGATCGGGATGCGCTTGGCCTTGGCCTCTTCCGGTACCACGCGCACCAGGTCGATGTTCAGCAGGCCGTTCTGCAGAGCGGCGCCCTTGACCTCGATATGGTCGGCCAGGCGGAAGGACAGCTTGAACGCACGCTGGGCAATGCCGTGGTGCAAATAGGTGACGGCGTCGTCGGTCTTCTCGCGCTTGCCGCCGCTGACCGCCAGCACACCGCGCTCGACCTGCAGGTCCAGGTCTTCTTCCTGGAAGCCGGCCACGGCAATGACGATGCGGTATTGGTCGTCGCCATGCTTCTCGACGTTGTAGGGCGGATAAGTGCTGCCGGACTCATTGCGCAGGGCCGACTCGAACAGGTCGTTGAAGCGGTCGAAGCCCACGGAATGACGGAACAGGGGGGCGAGAGAGAATGCAGTGCTCATGATGATCTCCTGAATAATCAGCAAGTGTTTCGATCGCGGGACCCGACTTCGGCATCCCGCAGTAACCTAGATAGGGACGCCCGAACGCATTTCAACCCCTCGAGGAACACCCATGCAGAAAGTCATGCTGATCACCGGCGCCAGCCGCGGCATCGGCGCCGCCACCGCCCGACTCGCCGCGCAGCGCGGCTATGCCCTGGTCATCAACTACCGCCAACAGCGGGAGGCGGCCCAGGCACTGGTGCGCGAGATCGAGGCCGCGGGCGGGCGCGCCCTGGCCCTAGGTGCCGATGTCGGCGACGAAGCCCAGGTACTGGCGATGTTCGAACGCCTGGATCGGGAGTTCGGACGCCTGGATGTGCTGGTGAACAACGCCGGCATGCTGGAGCGGCAGATGCGCCTGGAAGACATGGATGCCGCCCGCTTCGAGCGCGTGCTGCGGGCCAACGTGATCGGCAGCTTCCTCTGCGCCCGGGAAGCCATCAAGCGCATGTCCACCCGCCATGGCGGCCAGGGTGGCGCCATCGTCAACCTGTCGTCCATCGCCGCCCGCATCGGCGCGCCCAACGAGTACATCGACTACGCCGCCGCCAAGGGTGCCGTCGACAGCATGACCCTGGGCCTGGCCAAGGAGCTCGCGGCCGAAGGAATTCGCGTGAACGCGGTACGCCCCGGCGTGATCCGCACGGAGATCCACGCCAGCGGCGGCGAACCGGATCGGGTCGAGCGGGTGCGCCAGGCCGTGCCCATGGGGCGCGGTGGCGAGGCGGAGGAAGTGGCCAGCGCGATTCTCTGGCTGGCCAGCGAGGAGGCATCCTATACCAGCGGAGCCCTTCTGGATGTGGGCGGCGGGCGCTGACCCCTGCCCTCACATGGAGCTCAAACGGCCTCGGCCCATTCCCGATTCAGATCCCAGACCCCGAGCAGCGCATCGATCCGCGCGCAGTCGTTCTCCCGGCGCACCTCGGCGAACAGTGCCACCGCCTCGGGATAGCTGCGGGTGAGCATCCCCAGCCATTGCTTCAGGCGCCCGGGGGCATAGCGCGGTGCCAGCTTGCGCCGAGCCTGGCGCCAGAAGTCCTGGAGCAGTGGCCGGAGCTCGTCCCAGGTCATTTCCCGCACCGGCTCGCCCGCCCGCGCAGCGGCGATCTGCCGGGCCAGGTCGGGGCGCGAGACCAGGCCGCGGCCCAGCATGATGTCTTCCACTCCGCTCACCTCGCGGCAGCGGCGCCAATCGTCCAGGGTCCAGACCTCGCCATTGGCGAAGACCGGCACCTTGACCGCTTCCTGCACCCGCGCCACCCACTCCCAGTGCGCCGGCGGCTTGTAGCCCTCGACCTTGGTCCGCGCATGCACGACGATCTGTTGCGCGCCCCCCTCGGCCAGAGCCCGCGCACAGTCCAGGGCGCCGTCCGGGCTGTCGAAGCCGAGACGCATCTTCGCGGTTACCGGGACCTGCGCCGGCACCGCACGGCGCACCTCGCAGACGATGGCATGCAACAGTTCCGGCTCCTTGAGCAGCACGGCGCCGCCACGGGACTTGTTCACCGTCTTTGCCGGGCAGCCGAAGTTGAGATCGATCACCGGAGCGCCCAGTTCGCAGGCGAAAGCGGCGTTGTCGCCAAGGCAGACCGGGTCGGAACCCAGCAGTTGCACACGCATCGGCGTACCGGCGCGGGTACGGGCGCCCTCGGCCAGTTCAGGGGCCAACTTCTCGAAGGTGCTGGGCGCCAGCAGGCGATCGCAGACCCGGATGAATTCGGTCACGCACCAGTCGATGCCGCCGACACGGGTCAGCACATCACGGAGGATCTCGTCGACCAGCCCCTCCATCGGGGCCAGAGCGATTTGCATGGATGACAGGCTCACAGGAAAAAAGGCGCGTAGTTTACGCAGCATGACGGACGGCGAATATCCCGGGGAGCATCCTGCTGGACTGGCGGTCGAACGCTCACCCACCCGGCGCAGGAGAACTGCCAGGATGAATTCGCTCGTACCCGTCCTAGCCGCGCTTACGCTGGCCACTACCGTGGTATTCGCCGCCAGCGAAGCGATCATGTCGCCCTCAATGCAAGCGGCGCCGGACGCCTTTGGCGAACTGCTGATCAGCCGCGATGAGAACGCCCCGAACGCTTGTGGCATCGACCTTTACGTACAGGACGAACTGGTGGCGCAGATAGCCCCCGGCCAGTCGGTGAGCATCCCCGTGCTCGCCGGCGAGGTGGCCCTGCGGGTCAGCCCGAAAGGCTCGGGTCATTGCGCAGATCAACCCGACAGCGGCGCACAGTCGGCCATCATCCAGCCCGGCGAGGTCCGCCACCTGCGCATCGTGCAGAACGAGGGCGAGGTATTCCTCGCACCGGCGGCGGACTGAGCCTCAGAGCTCCAGCGGGAACGGCGGTTGCAGCGCCCCTCCATAGCCTTCGATGAACTCCACCGGCATACGCTTGGGCCTGCCGCTGGAGAGTTCGATGCAGACAAAGGTGGTCCTGGCCCGCAGCAGGGTGGTGCCATCTTCCGGACGTATCAGCTGGAAACGCCGGTCCATCTTCAGGCGCTGGTCCGACTCGACGATCCAGGTGGCCATCTGCAGCTCCTGATCCTCGTAGGCCGCGGCCAGGTAGTCGATTTCGTGCCGCAGCACCGCCATGGCGCGGTCCAGCCGGCGGTATTCGGCCAGGTCCAGGCCCAGGCTCTGGGAGTGGCGCCAGGCGCAGCGCTCCAGCCAGCTGACGTAGACCGCATTGTTGGCGTGGCCGAGACCGTCGATATCCTCCGCGACAACCTTGATATCGATGACGAAAGGATTGGGCATATCCCAGTTCATGAATGGAGCTCCAGGCTGCTGGCCAGTTCGCGGGCTTCGGCAGCGAGTTGGGTGATCTGGTCCCAGGCGCGGGCGCGGATCAGGCTGGACGGCGCGATCCAGGTGCCGCCGACGCAGGCCACGTTGGGCAGGCGCAGGAAGCTCAGCAGGTTGTCCGGAGTCACCCCACCAGTGGGGCAGAAACGGATACCGGTGAAGGGACCCTTGAGGCTTTTCAGCATCTTCACGCTGCCATTGCCGTTGGCCGGGAACAGTTTCAGCGAGCGGTAGCCGTATTCGAGCGCCAGCAGGACCTCGGACGGCGTCATCACGCCAGGCAGGTAAGGTAGGCCGGAGTCCTCGGCGGCCGCCGCGAGACGCTCGGTGCAGCCCGGGCTGACAGCGAAATGCGCTCCGGCGTCGCGCGCCTCGAGGAACTGTTCCGTGTGGATCAGGGTACCTGCGCCCACCAACAGATCAGGGAACGCCTTGCGGATTGCCGCCAGCGCATCCAGCGCGCGCGGTGTGCGCAGGGTCACTTCCAGCACCTCCACACCACCAGCGCTCAGCGCCCCCGCAAGATCCAGGGCCAGCCCGATATCCTCGATCACCAGCACGGGCAGAACCGGTCGCGCCCGCTGCAGTACCACATCCATCGTCAGGCTCATCTCAGCTCTCCCATTGCAATGTTCCCGGCCCCGCGCCTGTGACAACCGCTGCGGGCCAGCGAACCTGGGAAGTAGAGCACTGACGGCGGGTCACCTGCCAGCCCTACCGAGGCTCAGCGCAGGAGTTCTTTCGCAGTGCGGGGCTCACCGACCTGCTCCAGCAGCCCGAGCACCGCAACAATCAGCCGGGCATCGGCCAGCAGACGTTGATGGCCGCCCTGCGGGAGGCGCAGCAATTGGCTGTCGAACCAGGCATCGTGGATGACCTGGGCATCACCAACCGGGACAACCGGATCATCCTCGGCATGCACCACCAGGCCGGGAATCTCCAGCTGATAGCGCTGCACATCCAGCTGCGCAGCCAGGATTCCCGCATGGTTTTCCACCTGGCTGACGAAATGCGCCCTCGCCCTGGGCGGCAGCCCCATGAATCTGGCGAAGCCACGCAACGGCCCCAGAATGCGGCTAGGCGCGGAAATGCTCACCAGCGCCTTGGCACGCAGCCCCATCTGGCTGGCCAGCAAGACGCTCGCACCGCCCATGGAATGCCCGATCACCGCCTGCAATGGCGGTAGCTCGCCGGCGGCCTCCAGCAAGGCCCGGGCGAAGAGCACCACATTGGCTTCGCGCCCCGGCGAGCGACCATGGGCGGGAGCATCCAGCGCCACCACACCGTAGCCCGCTCCGACCAGGGCCTCGATCAGGCTGGCGAATTGGGTGGGGCGCCCTTCCCAGCCATGCATCAACAGCACGGTCGGACCGCTGCCCCAGCGCAGGGCGGACAAGCCGAAGCGCAGCGTGATCCGCTCGGAACTGCTGAGCAGCGGCATTTCCCATTGCCGTGGCGGCCGATTGCGCGGCGTCATGAACTGGCGCCGCATTCGACGGGCGACGGCCAACGGCGCCAAGCGCCCCAGGGTGGCGTTCAAGGCGCGGGCGAGGCTCAGGTTGTTCATGGTCAGGTTCCTCAGATGACCGCCGACTTGGCGGCACGCAGCACTCGGTCGGACAGGTCGCCCTCGCCCAGGGCTCTCGCCAGGGCCATGCCACCCACCATCAGGACGATATCGGCGAGGGCCTGGTCGACTTCCTCAGGGCTCTCGCACATTTGGGCACTGAGCAACTCCAAGTGCTCGGCCAGCAGCTCCCGGTATGCCTCCGGCAGCTGCGGTAGCGCACTCACGGAGCTGGGCAGCGGGCAGCCTGAACAGGTAGCGTCCCGGTGCTTGCGCGACAAGTAGAAGCCGGCGGCCAGCACGCGGCGCTCCTTGCCGGGAAGACTCGGGTCGACCAGCGCCATGAGGTCGCGACGCTTGCGCAGCAGTTGCTCGAAGACCTCCAGCATCAACGCATCCTTGCTGCCGAAATGGGCGTAGAAGCCGCCCACGGTGAGCCCGGCGGCGGCCATCACATCCGCCACGCCGGGCTCCTGCGGGCCGTTCTGCAAGATGGCTGAAGCGGCAGCTTGCAGAATGCGCTCACGGGTCTGGGCTTTCTTGTCACTCATGGCGACCTCCCGTTGAATTACACATGTAATATTATATGCGTAATACAAATTGGCAAGCCGGTTGCTGCGCCACTTGTCGGCGTCGATTTTTCGAGGAAAGGAAAAAACAAAAGGGCCATTCCAAGCTGGAATGACCCTTGAAAAGCCCGCAGTGCGGGAAACTTGAAAGTGGCGTCCCCTAGGGGACTCGAACCCCTGTTACCGCCGTGAAAGGGCGGTGTCCTAGGCCACTAGACGAAGGGGACAGAACCTTCGAACAGCAAGGCCAGCACCGGGCTGACCCTGAGTGATGCACACGGCATCAAATTTGGTGGAGCTAGACGGGATCGAACCGTCGACCTCTTGCATGCCATGCAAGCGCTCTCCCAGCTGAGCTATAGCCCCGAATTGCTTCGGCTGCACCGGCCAGGCCGATGCTGCTGGAAAGTGGCGTCCCCTAGGGGACTCGAACCCCTGTTACCGCCGTGAAAGGGCGGTGTCCTAGGCCACTAGACGAAGGGGACAGAACCTTCTAAAAACAGGACCGGCATCGAGCCGACCCTTGCGATGCGTGGCGCATCGTATTTGGTGGAGCTAGACGGGATCGAACCGTCGACCTCTTGCATGCCATGCAAGCGCTCTCCCAGCTGAGCTATAGCCCCGAATCACTTCGGCTGCACCGGCCAGGCCGATGCTGTTGGAAAGTGGCGTCCCCTAGGGGACTCGAACCCCTGTTACCGCCGTGAAAGGGCGGTGTCCTAGGCCACTAGACGAAGGGGACAGAACCTTCGAACAGCAGGGCCAGCACTCTGGCTGGCCCTGTTTGATGCACACGGCATCGTATTTGGTGGAGCTAGACGGGATCGAACCGTCGACCTCTTGCATGCCATGCAAGCGCTCTCCCAGCTGAGCTATAGCCCCGAATCACTTCGGCTGCACCGGCCAGGCCGATGCTGCTGGAATTTGGCGTCCCCTAGGGGACTCGAACCCCTGTTACCGCCGTGAAAGGGCGGTGTCCTAGGCCACTAGACGAAGGGGACGAAACCTTCATGCCTTTTCGCGACCCACTCTGGAAGGAGTGGTGGAGCTAGACGGGATCGAACCGTCGACCTCTTGCATGCCATGCAAGCGCTCTCCCAGCTGAGCTATAGCCCCGTCGCGAGGACGGGGCGCATATTAGGGGCGCCCCCTCCCGCTGTCAACAATATTTTTACAACAACACGAACTTTTTTATCTGGAAGAACAAACACTTACCCGGCTGGCGCGAGCCTCTCCCCGCGCCGGCCACAAGACCATCAGGCAATGGCGGCGAGCAGCTTCTCCCATTCCTTGGTTTCCTTCTTCGACACGCCACCGAGCAGCTCGATGGCCTGGCGCAGACGGAAGCGACTGAGGTCGGCCCCGAGGATTTCCATGGCATCCAGCACGGAGACCGAACTGGCCTGGCCGGTGATGGCCGGGAACATCAGCGGCATCACGTCGCGCAGCTTGAGTTCCAGGGACTCGGCCACGGCCTGGATACAGCCGGTGATGCGGTCCTTCTCCCACTGGCGCAGGGATTCCAGCTTCCACAGGACCAGCTGCATGACCTGGCGCACCTGGTCCTGGCTCAGCTTCTTGTGCTCGAACAGCTTGGCATCCAGCGGCACGCTGCCGGAGAAGAAGAAGCCGGCCAGCGGCGCGATCTGACTGAAGGTCTCCACCCTGCCCTGCACATGCGGCGCAATGCGCATCAGATACTCGGGGTTGAGTGCCCACTTCTGCACCTCGGCGGCGAAGCGCTCCACCGGCAGCTCGCGGATCCACTGGCCGTTGAGCCAGGAGAGCTTCTCGAGGTCGAAGATAGGGCCGCCCAGGGAGATACGGGACAGGTCGAAGTGCTCGACCATCTCCGCCAGGGAGAACTTCTCGCGCTCGTCCGGCATGGACCAGCCCATGCGCCCCAGGTAGTTGAGCATCGCCTCGGGGAGGAACCCCATGCGCTCGTAGAAGGTGATCGAGGTGGGATTCTTGCGCTTGGACAGCTTGCTCTTGTCCGGATTGCGCAGCAGCGGCATGTAGCAGAGCTTGGGCTGCTCCCAGCCGAAGTATTCGTAGAGCTTGATCAGCTTGGGCGCCGAGGGCAGCCACTCTTCGCCGCGCAGCACATGGGTGATGCCCATCAGGTGGTCATCCACCACGTTGGCGAGGAAATAGGTGGGCAGGCCATCGGTCTTCATCAGGACCTGCATGTCCATACGATCCCACGGGATCTCGACGTCGCCACGGAGCATGTCCGGCACCACGCAGACGCCTTCGCTGGGCACCTTCATGCGCACCACGTGGGGCTCGCCGGCGGCGATGCGCTGGTCGGCCTCGTTCTTGGCAAGGTGCATGCAGTGGCCGTCGTAGCGCGGGGTTTCCTTGCGCTCGGTCTGCTCGGCACGCAGCTTGTCCAGGCGCTCGGCGGTGCAGAAGCAGGGGAAGGCATGCCCCTTGTCCACCAGCTCCTGGGAGTACTTCTTGTAGATCTCGCCGCGTTCGCTCTGGCGGTACGGGCCGTGGGGGCCACCGACATCCGGACCTTCATCCCACTCGATGCCGAGCCAGCGCAGGGCATCGAAGATCTGCTGCTCGGACTCGCGGGTGGAGCGCAGTTGATCGGTGTCTTCGATGCGCAGGATGAACTGACCGCCGTGCTGGCGCGCGAAACACAGGTTGAACAGGGCGATGTAGGCGGTGCCCACGTGTGGGTCGCCAGTGGGCGACGGCGCGATACGGGTACGGACGGTGGTCATGAGTTGCTCTCGAAACAGAGGGACGATCAAAGGCGCGATCTTATCAGGCTGGCCGCCGCGGGCTCCAGCAAGTGTCCTTCCTGGACCGGCAGGCTGCGCATCAGGAAGTCGAGGAAGGCCTTGACCTTCATGGCCTGGAAACGTCTCGACGGGTAGACCGCATAGATTTCCCCACTGGGCAGCCGGGCCTCCGGCAGCAGCTCGATCAGCTCGCCACGCCGCACGGCGGACTCGGTGACCAGCAGCGGCAGCGCGGCGATGCCGGCACCGGCCAGCACCGCCTCGCGGGCGAAGGTGATGTTGTTGCAGTAGAGCACGCGCTGGCAGGGCACGCTCTCACCCAGGACCATCCAGTAGCGCTGGGAGTCCTGGTGCAGCAGCACAGCGCGGTGACCAGCCAGCGCCTCCACCGTGCGCGGCGTGCCATGGGCCGCCAGGTAGGCGGGGCTGGCGCAGAGCCGGCGGCCGCTCTCGAACAGCTTGCGGGCGATCAGCGTGGAGTCCTGGGGCTGGCCGATCATGATGGCGATGTCCACGCCCTCTTCCAGCGGGTCGACATTGCGCGAGGTGATTTCCACTTCGGCGGTGATCTGCGGGTACTGGCGCATGAAATTGCCCAGCACCTTGCCCAGGAACAGTTGGCCGAACTCGATGGGTGCGGTGATCCGCAGCAGGCCCGATGGCTCCTGCTGCAGTTGCATCACCGCCTGCTCGGCCTCGGCGAAGTCCAGCATGATCTGCCGGCAGCGCTCGTAATAGGCCAGCCCCACTTCGGTCAGGCGCAACTTGCGTGTGGTGCGGTTGAGCAGGCGTACCCCCAGGCGCTCTTCCAGCAGGGCGATGCGCCGGCTGACGGTGGACTTCTGCATGCCCAGGCTCTGGGCCGCCTGGGTGAAGCTGTGGCATTCGACCACGCGGGTGAAGATCAGCGCATCATCCAGCCCCATTATTGTTCCCTATAAGCAACAAAGTTTCTGAATTCTACCGGCTATTTGCGAACACGGAACACTGCTAGATTCGCAACATTCTGCAAAGACTTCGAGCCACGTTTTGCCATGCCTACCAAACTGCAACGCCGCCTGTTCACGTTCATCGCCCTGGTGGCACTGGTCATCGCGGCGCTCTTCGCCCACTGGCTGCTGATCGGCCGCTTTGTCGAAAGCACCGACAACGCCTATGTCCAGGGCGAGATCACCCGCATCTCCAGCCAGCTCGGCGCGCGCATCGAAGAGGTGCTGGTCAATGACAACCAGCAGGTAAAGAAGGGGGATCTGCTGGTGCGCCTGGAGGCTGACGACTTCAAGCTGGCCCTGGAACGCGCCCGCGCCCAGCTCGCCACCCGCGAGGCCGAACTGACCCAGGCCCGGACCAAGCTGGCCCAGCAGTCCAGCCTGATCGCCGCCAGCCAGGCCGATGTGGCCGCCAGCCAGGCTACCCTGGGGCGCACCCAGATCGACCTGTCTCGTGCCCAGACCCTGCGCAAGCCAGGCTTCATCTCCGAAGAGCGGGTCACTACCCTCTCCGCCGACTCCCGCGTCGCCCGCTCCCAGGTGACCAAGGCCGAGGCCGATCTCAAGGCCCAGCGTCAGCAGGTGGACGCCCTGAATGCCGAGATCAAGCGCCTGGAGGCCCAGATCGCCAATGCCCGCGCCGAAGTCGCCCAGGCGGAGCTGAACCTCGGTCGCTCCGAGATCCGCTCCCCCGTGGATGGCCGTGTCGGACAGCGTGCCGCACGCAATGGCCAGTACGTACAGGTCGGTGCCCACCTGCTGTCCCTGGTACCGGATGCGGATATCTGGGTCCAGGCCAACTTCAAGGAGACCCAGATCGAGCGCATGTATCCCGGCCAGACCGCCGAGCTGGTGTTCGACAGCTTCCCCGACACCCCGATCGAAGGCCGCGTGGACAGCCTGTTCGCGGCTTCCGGCGCACAGTTCAGCCTGTTGCCCCCGGACAACGCCACCGGCAACTTCACCAAGGTGGTGCAGCGCATTCCGGTGAAGCTGACCCTCGCCGCCGATAATCCACTCAAGGGGCGGATTCGCCCGGGCATGTCCGTACTGGTCAAGGTGAGCCTGAAGGCCGAAAGCCATGGCGGCTGATGCCCTGATCCGTCCCAGCGGCGAGCCAACCCGCCGCGACTGGATCGCCGTGATGAGCGCCATGCTCGGCGCGTTCATGGCGGTGCTGGACATCCAGATCACCAATTCCTCGCTCAAGGACATCCAGGGCGCCCTTGCCGCAACCCTGGAAGAAGGCTCGTGGATCTCCACCTCCTACCTGGTGGCGGAAATCATCATGATTCCCCTCACCGCCTGGCTGGTGCAGTTGCTTTCGGCCCGGCGGCTGGCGGTCTGGGTGTCGGTTGGCTTCCTCATCTCCTCGCTGCTCTGTTCCCTCGCCTGGAGCCTGGAAAGCATGATCGTCTTCCGCGCCATGCAGGGCTTCACCGGCGGCGCGCTGATCCCCCTGGCCTTCACCCTGACCCTGATCAAGCTGCCGGAGCACCACCGCGCCAAGGGTATGGCGCTGTTCGCCATCACCGCCACCTTCGCGCCCTCCATCGGCCCGACGCTGGGCGGCTGGCTGACGGAAAACTTCGGCTGGGAGTACATCTTCTACATCAACGTGCCGCCAGGCCTGCTGATGATCGCCGGGCTGCTCTACGGCCTGGAGAAAAAGGCGCCGCATTGGGAGCTGCTCAAGCGCACCGACTACGCCGGCATCTTCACCATGGGGCTGGGGCTGGGCTGCCTGCAGGTGTTTCTCGAGGAGGGCCACCGCAAGGACTGGCTGGAATCGAACCTCATCGTCGGCCTCGGCGGCGTGGCACTGATCAGCCTGATTCTCTTCGTCATCCTCCAGGTGTCGCGGCCCAATCCGCTGATCAACCTGGGCATCCTGAAGAACCGCAACTTCGGCCTGTCGAGCATTTCCAGCGTTGGCCTGGGCATGGGCCTGTACGGCTCCATCTATGTGCTGCCGCTCTACCTGGCGCAGATCCAGGGCTACAACGCGCTGCAGATCGGCGAAGTGATCATGTGGATGGGTGTTCCCCAGCTGTTTCTGATTCCGCTGGTGCCGAAACTGATGAAGGTGATCCCGCCCAAGCTCCTCTGCGCGCTGGGCTTTGGCCTGTTCGGCTACGCCAGCTTCGCCTCCGGGGTGCTCAACCCGGATTTCGCCGGCCCGCAGTTCAACCAGATCCAGATCATCCGCGCGCTGGGCCAGCCCCTGGTGATGGTGACCGTGTCGCTGATCGCCACGGCTTACATCCAGCCCCAGGATGCCGGTTCGGCCTCCAGCCTGTTCAATATCCTGCGTAACCTGGGCGGCGCCATCGGCATCGCCCTGCTCGCCACCCTGCTGGACGCCCGCGCCAAGGTCTATTTCGACTACCTGCGTGAATCCCTGGTGCCCAGCAATCCGCAGGTCGCCGAGCGCCTCGCCCTGCTCACCGAGAAGCTCGGCAGCGAGCAGGCGGCCCTCGGCAAACTCGGTGAAATCGCCCATCAGCAGGCCAGCATCATGGCCTACAACGATGCCTTCCATTTCATCGGCATCGCCCTCGGCGTGAGCATGCTCGCCGTGCTGCTCACGCGCCCCCTGCCCTCCGGTGCAACTGGAAACGCTGGCGCCGCCGCCCACTGATCTCGCTGCGGGCGTGGCGCGGATCATCTTCGGCCGCCGCTGCGGGTAAAGAAAAAGGGCGCCGATCGGCGCCCTCTTTCAGAGCTGAAGCAAGCGCTCCCGCAACTTCTGGATTTCGTCGCGCAGTTGCGCTGCGGCTTCGAACTCCAGGTCCCGGGCCAGCTGGAACATCTTTTCTTCCATCTGGCGAATACGCTTGGTGATCTCACTCGGCGAACGCAGCTCGGCCTCGTAGCGGGCGCTCTCCTCCGCCGCCTTGGCCATGGCCTTGCGCTTGTTGCTGCGCGAGCCGGGCACGGTGGCACCTTCGAGGATGTCCTGGATGTCCTTCTTGACTCCTTTGGGCACGATGCCGTGGGCTTCGTTGAAGGCCATCTGCTTGTCACGGCGCCGCTCGGTCTCGCCAAGGGCCCGCTGCATGGAGCCCGTGACGTTGTCTGCGTAGAGGATCGCCTTGCCGTTGAGGTTGCGCGCAGCGCGGCCAATGGTCTGGATCAGCGAGCGCTCGGAGCGCAGAAAGCCCTCCTTGTCCGCATCGAGGATGGCCACCAGGGACACTTCCGGCATGTCCAGGCCTTCGCGCAGCAGGTTGATGCCCACCAGCACGTCGAACGCACCGGTGCGCAGGTCGCGGATGATCTCCACGCGCTCGACGGTATCGATGTCCGAGTGCAGGTAGCGCACCTTGACGTCGTGGTCAGCCAGATAATCGGTCAGGTCCTCGGCCATGCGCTTGGTCAGGGTGGTGACCAGCACCCGCTCCTCGACGGCGACGCGCTTGCGGATTTCCGAGAGCAGATCGTCCACCTGGGTGGTGGCCGGACGCACTTCCACTTCCGGGTCGACCAGTCCGGTGGGCCGCACCACCTGTTCGATCACCCGCCCGGCATGCTCACCCTCGTAGGGACCGGGCGTGGCCGACACAAAGATGGTCTGCGGGCTGATGGCCTCCCACTCGTCGAAGCGCAAGGGACGGTTATCCAGCGCCGAGGGCAGGCGGAAGCCGTATTCCACCAGGGTTTCCTTGCGTGAACGGTCGCCCTTGAACATGGCGCCGACCTGGGGAACCGTGACGTGGGATTCGTCGATCACCAGCAGCGAGTTGGCCGGCAGATAGTCGTAGAGCGTCGGTGGCGCCTCGCCCGCGGCGCGGCCGGAGAGGTAGCGGGAATAGTTCTCGATGCCGTTGCAGTAGCCCAGCTCGAGGATCATCTCCAGGTCGAAGCGGGTCCGTTGTTCCAGCCGCTGGGCTTCCACCAGCTTGTTGGCGGCCCGCAGCTGTTCCAGGCGTTCCTTCAGCTCCTCCTTGATCTGGTCCACCGCCTCCAGCAGAACCTCGCGGGGCGTCACATAGTGGCTCTTGGGATAGAAGGTGAAGCGCGGCAGCTTGCGGATGACCTCCCCGGTGAGCGGGTCGAAGGCCGCCAGGCTTTCCACTTCGTCGTCGAACAGCTCGACACGAATGGCTTCCAGGTCAGATTCCGCCGGGAAGATATCGATGACATCGCCGCGAACCCGAAAGGTGGCGCGCGCGAAATCCATGTCGTTGCGGGTGTACTGCAGCTCCGCCAGGCGTCGCAACAGGCTGCGCTGGTCAAGACGGTCTCCGCGGTCGATGTGCAACACCATCTTCAGGTAGGACGCCGGGTCGCCCAGGCCATAGATGGACGACACGGTGGCGACAATGATGGCATCCGGCCGCTCCAGCAGGGCCTTGGTTGCCGAGAGGCGCATCTGCTCGATGTGGTCGTTGATCGAGGCGTCCTTCTCGATATAGGTATCGGAGGACGGTACGTAGGCTTCCGGCTGGTAGTAGTCGTAGTACGACACGAAGTACTCGACCGAATTGTTCGGGAAGAAGGACCGGAACTCGCCGTAAAGCTGGGCCGCCAGGGTCTTGTTCGGTGCCAGAACCAGCGTAGGACGCTGAACCTGGGAAATCACGTTGGCAATGCTGAAGGTCTTCCCCGACCCCGTCACACCCAGCAAGGTCTGGTGCGAAAGGCCGGCCTCCAGCCCTTCCACCATCTGGCGAATGGCCTCCGGCTGGTCGCCGGCGGGCTTGAAGCGGGTGACAAGCTGGAACTCCGACATGCTGACCTCGACTTTGGATGTGACACCTGCGCAGTACGGGCGTCATACCTGGCGGAAAGCTTGCGCGCGATATCGCCGCAGGCTGTCTGGGCCGCTATAATACCGGCCCGATTGCGCAACCCCTAGCGCACATCGTTCGGGGTTGCATCCCATCCTCACCTTCCTCCTCCGAGCTGCCGCATCATGAGTCTGTTTTCTGCCGTCGAAATGGCTCCGCGCGACCCCATCCTGGGTCTCAACGAAGCGTTCAACGCCGACCCCCGCGCCACCAAGATCAACCTGGGCGTGGGCGTCTACTACAACGAGGAGGGCCGCATCCCGCTCCTGCGTGCTGTAGCTGAAGCGGAAAAGGCCCGCATCGAAGCCCATGCCCCGCGCGGCTACCTGCCGATCGAAGGCATCGCCGCCTACGACCAGGCCGTGCAGAAGCTGCTGTTCGGCGCCGACTCCGAACTGCTGGCACAGGGCCGCGTGGTCACTACCCAGGCCGTGGGCGGTACCGGCGCGCTGAAGACCGGCGCCGACTTCCTCAAGCGCCTGCTGCCCAACGCCGTCGTCGCCATCAGCGATCCGAGCTGGGAAAACCACCGCGCGCTGTTCGAGTCCGCCGGCTTCCCGGTGCAGAACTACCGCTACTACGACGCGGCCACCAATGGCGTGAACCGCACCGGCCTGCTGGAAGACCTCAAGGCCCTGCCCGCTCGCTCCATCGTGGTCCTCCACGCCTGCTGCCACAACCCCACCGGCGTGGACCTCGGCCTGGATGATTGGAAAGCCGTCCTGGAAGTGCTGCGCGAGCGCGAGCACGTGCCCTTCCTCGACATCGCCTACCAGGGCTTCGGCGAAGGCATCGACCAGGATGCCTTCGCGGTACGCCTGTTCGCCGAATCGGGTCTGCAGTTCTTCGTATCCAGCTCCTTCTCCAAGTCCTTCTCGCTCTACGGCGAGCGCGTTGGTGCCCTGTCCGTGGTGACCAGCTCGAAGGAAGAAGCCGGCCGCGTGCTGTCCCAGGTCAAGCGCGTGATCCGCACCAACTACTCCAACCCGCCGACCCATGGCGCCACCGTGGTCGCTTCGGTGCTCAACAGCCCCGAACTGCGCGCCATGTGGGAAGCGGAACTGGGCGAAATGCGCACCCGCATTCACGCCATGCGCCTGGCCATGGTCGAGCACCTCGCCGGCACCAAGCGTGACTTCAGTTTCGTGGCTCGCCAACGCGGCATGTTCTCCTACTCCGGCCTGACCGCCGAGCAGGTGGAACGCCTGAAGAACGAGTTCGGCATCTACGCGGTCAGCACCGGCCGTATCTGTGTAGCTGCACTGAACAACAGCAACCTGGAAACCATTACCCGCGCCATCGCCCAGGTTCTCTGAAAGGAATTTGGAGAAGTTCAAGCAGACGCTTGACTTCTCCTTTCTAATCAGTAAGATACGCGCATCCGATCCGCGATAGCTCAGTCGGTAGAGCAAATGACTGTTAATCATTGGGTCCCTGGTTCGAGTCCAGGTCGCGGAGCCAATTCGAAAGCCCTCGGCACATGCCGGGGGCTTTTTCTTTATGCGCTGGACTCTCACCAGGGACTTCGTCCCAGGTTATTCGGGCCTTCGGCCCTCACCCCTTCGGGGCCGCGCTGAAGCGCGTTCGGCTGGCGCCGTCGAATCCGGCACCCCGCGCAGGCTTAAGTCCTGGCCGTTAGCGCCAGAGCGATCTATGGCTGCCGCCAACAAACACCACCAAGCATCATCGACACTCCCACAAGCAATAAAAAAGCCGGCCATATCGGCCGGCTTTCGTACGCCTTGAAGCTTTACTCCACGCTGAGTTTCTCGCGATTCTTCTCAAGGGTCTTGGCACCAATGCCCTTGACCTCGAGGAGTTCGTCTACCGAGGAAAACGGACCATTCTCCTCTCGGTACTGGATGATTGCCTTGGCCTTGGTTTCGCCAATGCCGATCATCTGATCCTGCAAGGTAGCCGCATCGGCCGAGTTGATATTGATCTTGCCGGTCTGCTGCTCCGCACTGGCGACAGCAGTCGCTGCCTCCTTCTGCGCAGCAACCGCCACTTGGCCAAATCCAAGGAAGAGCGTACAGAGGGCAAGCAACAGCGAGGCAAAACGAACGCGCAACATCATGAACACTCCTTGTCATCAGTAAGGGGAAGGGCGGTACTTCCTTAACCGCCCTTCACAAACTAATGCCTGGAGCTGCAAGGCTCAATGCGGCGCTGTTGATGGATCCAGTCAACAATTTCCTCTTCTGGGGTGTATCCGTTGACGGTCTCGCGTAGGAGTTGGCGCACGCGATCATAGTCGTCACAGTCGACTGCAGCGAAAAGTTCGGCCAGCGTGCGCTTGAACACGTCCCAGGGCAGATGCTCTTCGTTGGCCCGCATGATCATCGGATGCTCGGTTGGGTTCACATTGTCACCGATCAGCAGCTCCTCATAGAGCTTCTCCCCCGGTCGCAAGCCAGTGAACTCAATGGCGATGTCACCATTGGGATTCTTCTCCGTGCGAACGGTCAGACCGGACAGGTGAACCATCTTCTCCGCAAGCTCGGCAATCTTCACCGGCTGCCCCATATCCAGCACGAACACGTCGCCCCCCTGCCCCATCGAACCCGCCTGGATTACCAACTGGGCAGCTTCAGGAATGGTCATGAAGTAGCGCGTGATATTGGGATGGGTCACGGTAACCGGGCCGCCACGCTTGATCTGTTCGCGGAACAGCGGGATCACCGAGCCGGAGGACCCCAGGACATTGCCGAAGCGGACCATGGTGAAACGGGTCTTGTTGACCCGGTGAATGGAAGCGTCCTCCCCTATCAGGACGGGCGCCGACTCCCGGCTCAAGGCCTGCAGCACCATTTCCGAGAGACGCTTGGTTCCCCCCATGACATTGGTCGGCCGAACGGCTTTGTCCGTCGAGATCAGCACAAAATTATCGACACCCGCCTTGATCGCCGCCTGCGCGGTGTAGAGCGTCCCCATGACGTTGTTGAGAACGCCTTCGGCAATATTGTGCTCGACGATAGGAACGTGTTTGTACGCTGCCGCGTGATAAACGGTGTCCACGCGCCAGGTCAGCATCACATCGTGCAGACGCGCCAGATTACGCACCGATCCAAGGATGGGGACGAGATGGATGCTATGTGACTCTCGGGAGATGCGACGCTCAAGCTCAATCTGAATGTTGTACAGGTTGAACTCGCTGTGCTCGAAGAGAATCAGGGTCCGCGGACCGCAGCTCAGGATCTGGCGACATAGCTCCGAACCGATGGACCCCCCGGCACCGGTCACCATGACCACCTGATCACGGATGCAACGCTCGAAAAGCTCCTTGCGGGGCGGCACCGCGTCACGGCCCAGCAGGTCGGCGATATCGACCTCCTGAATGTCATCCACCTTCACCCTGCCGCTGGCCAGGTCCATGAAGCCGGGGATACTGCGAACATGCAGTGGATAACGCTCAAGGTTGGCCAGTATGCTGCGCCGGCGCTCACGGGAGGCTGACGGTATCGCCAGGAGGACTTCCTGGGCGCCGGTCTGCTCGATCATCTGCTGGATATGCTTCGGCTTGAACACCTCCAGGCCCGCGATGGTCCGGGTCGCGATGCTGCTGTCGTCGTCGATGAACGCCACCGGACGCATGGCTCGCCCCATCCGCAGTGCCGCAACCAGTTGGTTACCCGCAGCGCCCGCGCCATAGACGGCAACACGGGGCAGTCCGTCCTGGACGTTGACGAACGGCATCTGCCGCGCGGCGGAAAACCAGTCACCCAGGAAATACTGGCGCATGACCAGGCGGAGCCCACCCACCATCACCAGGCTCAGCCACCAGTAATTGAAGACCAGCGAACGCGGAATCACCTCGGGCGCGCCACGGTACCAGTAGATCGCCAGCGCCAGAAGCAAAGCCGAGAGCGTCACAGCCTTGGCGATAGTGATCAGCGCGTCGTTGCCGAAGTAGCGCATTACCGCCCTGTACATGCCGAAGCGGATGAACAGAGGAATCGAAACCACTGGGGCGAGAATGAACAACCAGGCGTGCCCGGCCAGCGGATGCACAAGTTCATCGGTGCCCAGACGCACGACAAAAGCAAACCACAGTGCTCCCCAGACGAGCAGCACGTCTACCGTAACCTGCAACAGGCGCTTGTATCGACGAGGAAGCCGCAACAGCCATTCGCGCAACATAATTGAGGGTTCCTTTTCCCGTCTTGACCCAATCAGGCCGCATATTCAATCAGAATCGGCACTCGATCCGTTTCAATCCTAGCAAGCAATCCACCAGAGAGAAGCGTCCGCGGACATTGGAACTGCCCCGCCGGACGTTGCTCACCAGGCTTACACCTTGACCTCTTGCTTGCCGGCGTTGAAGCGGATCGCCAGACCGACGAGTGGCACGTACGAAACGGCAAGCGCCAGAGCGCCGTCGATCGTTCCCATCGCCACGCCACAGGCCCAGGGTAGCAACCAGAACAGATTGATCGCACCTACGACCAGGGTCACCGGCAAATGCCGCCCACAGGACCTGGAAGCATACTGGTAAGCGTGGCTGCGGTGCGCCTCGTAGACCTTGTCCCCACGGAGCAGGCGGCGCATCAGGGTCCAGGTGGCATCGACGATGAAGACTCCCAGCAGGATCAACCAGGCCCAGAGCAGTTTCGGGTCGAGCCAGGCGGCCTGCAGCGACAGCGCGCCCAGGGTGATGCCGAGGAAACCGCTGCCAGCATCGCCCATGAAGATCCGGGCAGGCGGGAAGTTCCAGAACAGGAAGCCGCAGACGGCCGCTGCCAGGAACAGCGGAACGACCATGGCTTGCGGCTGGCCAAGCAGGTAGTAGAGCAAGGCACCACCCAGGCAGACGCAGATCGCCTCGACGCTGGCGATCCCATCGATCCCGTCCATGAAGTTGTAGAGGTTCAGCAGCCAGACCAGGTATAGGCTGCCCAGCACGTAGCCGAGCACGCCAAGGTCCAGGCTGAGCCCGAACACGCTGAGCACGGGCAGGCCATCGACCAGCCAGAGCACCCATCCTGCACCGATGAAATGGGCAAGCAGTCGCCAACGTGCCGCGATATGCCCATGATCATCGAGAAATCCGACCAGGGCGACCCAGGCACCGGCGCCGAACAACGCCAAGGCTGTCGCCGAGTCCAGGACCCCGGCAAGGCAAAGTGTCGGTACCGCGATGAGGAAACTGACCACGATCGCCACGCCCCCACCCCTGGGCGTGGGCACCGAATGGGAACTGCGCGCGTTCGGGATGTCCATCAATTGCCTGGCCAGTGCGTAGCGGCGCAATCCGCCAGTAAGAACGAGAGAGCCGAGAACCAGAGCCGGCAGAAACCACCAGATAATCATTTCGATTCGATATCCATGAAATGCTTGGCGACCTTTCGCAGCGCCTCATCAACGCCAACGGGCGGGGTCCACCCCAGCAGCGAGCGGGTCTTGCCGATATCCACCTGCAGGGATCCGCACAACCTGTTGGAGAAGGCCCGCTTGCCGAGTAGTGCCGCCGCAGACTCCAGCAGCCACACCGGCACCGGCAGCAGTCGCGCCGGCTTGCCCAGGGCCCGGGCCATGCGCCGCAGTAGCTCGCTGGTCGACAGGTCTTCGCCATCACTTACGAGAAACGTCTGGTTGGCCGCTGCGGGATGATCGACGCAGGTCACGATGAGGTCGACCAGATTGTCCAGTGCCACCAGGCTGCGCCGGTTGTCGATCGAACCGAGCGGCAGCGGAACGCCTTTGTTCAGCCAGCGCATCATGTTCAGGAAGTTGGCCTTGACCCCCGGACCATATACCAGCGGTGGCCGAATGATGACCACCTCCATGCCCGTCTCGACCGCCAGTGCCTTGAGCTGCTGCTCGGCCTCCTGCTTCGAGATGCCATAGGGATCGGCCGGAGCGGGCTCATCGTCCGCCTGGTAGGGCCTGCCGGGAGCCGTGCCCTCGCCATTCACCTTGATCGAGCTGACAAAGACGAAACGCCGGGCTCCTGCCCGCGCGGCTTCACGCGCCAGGTGAAGCGTGCCCTCGACGTTGACTTTGCGGAACTCGCTCAAGGGGTCCGCGGCGGCTTCGTTCATCACATGGACACGCGCCGCCGAATGGATCACGACCTCGACTCCCTCGACGGCCTCACGCCAGTGGGTGCTGCCGTCGATGCCGGCTATCGGCACCGTCGAGACCGCAGCCGTCGACGAGATCGGACGACGGGCGGCCACGACCACCTGGCGCCCAGCCTGGGCAACCAGCTTCTCCAATACGGCCCGACCGACGAAGCCCGTCGCTCCGGTCAACAAAACTCGCATCACCATCCCTCTACTGCGGAGCCTTTGACCAGACTGTGCGGTTGATGTAGTCGGTGTAGCTCAAGACGACCCTCACGACCTGCTTGGACACCGGGCCCGCCTGGTAGTCCCTGACCACCGGAATGACCCGGGCATTGCGGTCATGTTGGCTCGTCACCACTCGCACGGCATCCAGGACCCGCTCGGATTTGAGGCCACTCATGATCAGGGTGCCTTCGTCCATGCCTTCCGGGCGCTCATGGGCGTTGCGGATGGTGATGGCCGGCAGGTTCAGCAGCGACGCTTCCTCGGTGATGGTGCCGCTATCGGAGAGCACGCAGAACGCCGACATCTGCAACTTGATGTAGTCGAGCAGCCCAAACGGCTTCATGAATCGGATGAGCGGATGGTCGAGCGAGTCCCCGAGGGCCTCCAGGCGCTTGCGGGTACGCGGGTGCGTGGAGACGATGATCGGGTACTGGTAGGTGTCGGCCAGTGCCCGCAGGGTCTCGAGCAGGTCGCGCAGGTTTTCCGGGGTGTCGACGTTCTCTTCGCGGTGGGTGCTGACAATGAAGAACCGGCCCTCCTCGAGCCCCTCTCTCGACAGCACGTCCGATGCCTGGATACGAGGCATGTAGTAGTCGAGCACTTCCTCCATGTGCGAGCCGGTCTTGATGATCGTCTCGGGGCGGATCCCCTCGGCGATCAGGTAGCGCCGGGCATGCTCGGTCAGGACCATGTTGATATCGCTCAGGTGGTCGAGGACCTTGCGATTGAGTTCCTCGGGAACCCGCTGGTCGAAACAGCGGTTACCCGCTTCCATGTGGAATACCGGGATCTTGCGGCGCTTGGCGGCGATGACCGCCAGGCAGGTGTTGGTATCGCCGTAGAGCAGCAGCGCGTCGGGTTTCTCCAGGTCCAGGACTTCATCGGCCTTGGAAATCACCTCGGCGATGGTCTTCGCCGCGGTTTCGCCCGCCGCCCCGAGGAAGTGGTCCGGCTTGCGGATTTCCAGGTCATCGAAGAAGACCTGGTTGAGCTCGTAGTCGTAGTTCTGGCCGGAGTGCACCAGGACATGCTGCACCTGCTTGTCCAGTTCCGCGATCACACGGCTCATCTTGATCAGTTCGGGCCGAGTACCGACCAGGGTCATCACCTTAAGCATCGAGTTCCTCCTGGATGTAGTCGAGCTTCAGCAGCACCTCTTTGATACCGGGCACATCGAGGCGCTCGGTGTTGTGCGAGGTGTAGTCATCCAGTTCGGATATATGGGTTTCCCCCTCGACGAAGTACTTCTTGTAGTTGAGGTCGCGGTTGTCGGCCGGAATCCGGTAGTAACGCCCCATGTCCTCGGCTTTGGCCATCTCCTCACGGGAAATGAGCGACTCGTAGAGCTTCTCGCCATGCCGGGTGCCGATCACCTTCACCGGGTTGTCGCGGGCGAACAGTTCCTTGAGGGCCTGGGCCAGGTCGGCCACCGTCGAGGCGGGCGCCTTCTGCACGAAGATATCGCCCTGCTGGGCATGCTCGAATGCGTGCAGCACCAGGTCCACCGAGTCTTCCAGCGACATCAGGAAACGCGTCATGTTCGGATCGGTCACGGTGAGGGGTTCACCCGACTTCAACTGGTCGATGAACAGCGGGATCACCGAGCCGCGCGACGCCATGACGTTGCCATAGCGCGTGGCGCAGATGACCGGGCCTCTCTCGGGAATGATCCGCGATTTGGCGACCATCAGCTTCTCCGCCATCGCCTTGGAGATGCCCATGGCATTGATCGGGTAGACCGCCTTGTCGGTGCTGAGGACCACAACGCGCTTCACGCCATTGGCGACCGCCGCATTCAGCACGTTTTCGGTGCCGATCACGTTGGTCTTGACTGCCTCCATTGGATAGAACTCGCAGGAGGGAACCTGCTTCAGGGCCGCGGCGTGGAAAATGTAATCCACTCCGACCATCGCATTGGCCAGGCTGTCGTAGTCGCGAACATCACCGATGAAGAACTTGACCTTGTCGTTCGCCAGGGCGATGCGCATGTCTTCCTGTTTCTTCTCGTCACGGCTGAACACCCGGATTTCCTTCACGTTGGTATCCAGGAAACGCTTCAACACCGTATTGCCGAAAGAACCGGTACCACCGGTAATCATCAGGATCTTGTCGTCAAACATAATCAACCACCAGAATTCAATATGAAATGATTCAACGCTGATCGCGCATCAGCTTGATAAGTTCGGGCCAGGCCTGCGGCGTATAGCCCGTGTCTCTGCGAAATCGCGAAGAATCCAGAGAGCGATCGATCTCCACCTGATCGTCACCCACTATTTCGATCTCCTTGCCATACACCTGGGCAACCAGGTTGAGCAGGGTGTACTTGTCGATCGGGTCCACCGACACGTGGTAGAGCCCGCTCAATTGCGGTGCGGGAATCACGTGGTCGCGAATCACCCGCGCCAGTTCCACTGTGGGCAGGCCGGAGAAGATGGCCTTGCGATAACCCTTGACCCGCCCCTCCTGGGACAGGAACCAGTCGACCAGGGCGAAATTGCTTCCCAGTTCATGGCCGATGATCGAAGTCCGCAGGGTGATGGCGTGCGGCAGATCATGCAATTCACCGATGTACTTCGACTTGCCGTAGAGGTCCTCGGCGTCCGAAAGGTCGGATTCCGCGTACATGCCCTTGCGACCGGAGAACACGCAATCGGTGCTCACGTGGATCAGCCGCGCCCCCAGCAATTGGCAGAGCTTGGCCAGCCGGTGCGGCAGCATGGCGTTGATCGGCAACGCCGACAGAGGGTCCTTGGCATCGGCCAGTTGCTTGATCAGGCCGACGCAGTTGACCACCACATCGGGCTGCACGCGCGCCAGCGCATTGACCAGTCCGTCCTGATCGAGGACGTCCACCCCGGTCAGCAACCGCTGCCGCTGGTCATCGTTGAAATGGCGCAGCGCCCCGGCGCTGCGCAAGGTCCCCCAGACCTCGAGCCCTTGAGCCTCGCCCAGCACCTTGAATACGTCATGCCCAAGCATGCCGGTAACACCCAGAACCAGCACTTTCATCTCTCAAACGCCCCCTGCTTCGGTTGCTCGCGACCCGAGGATCTCCACCAGTCGCTTCACCTGCCGATCCATGTCGAAATGTTCATTGAAATAAGCCCGCCCTGACAGGCCTGCAGCCTCTCGCTCCGCCGGCGTCATCGCCTTGAGCGCCAGGATGCTGTCCGCCAGGGCCCGCGCATTTTCCGGCTCGCATATCCTGCCCGCTCCTGCCTCTTCGACCACACGGGCACCCTCGCCGCGCAACGAGGCGATCACCGGCCGACCGGCGGCGAGATAGGCCTGCACCTTGCTCGGAATGGTATACGCGAAAATCTCTTCGTCCCGCAGCGAAACCAGCAGCGCTGAGGCCCGCTCGAATATATGCGGCATCGCCGACATCGGGAAACGCCCGGCCAGCGTCAGGTTGTCCAGCTTGAGCGCCTGCTTCCGCTCGCGGACCCAGTCCAGCTTGCTGCCACTCCCGACCAGCACCAGCCTGAGCCCCTCTTCGGCCCTGAGCAACTCGGCCGCGCCGACCAGGGTTTCGATGGCCTGGGCGGTTCCGATGTTGCCGGCGAATACCACGCTGAAGTTCTGCTCCAACTCCCGGCAAAGCTCGTCCGGCACCGTCTCGGCAGTATCCGCCGCAGGCTCTGCGGCAATGGAATTGGGGTAGTACACGAGCTTTTCGCGACAGGCATATCGCGCAACCGGGTCCGCGAAAGCGCGCGACTGAATCAGCAGGGTGTCGCAGCATGCATAAATACCGCGCACCATCCAGCCGACAGCCTTGAGCACCTTGGGATTGCGCACGAACCCCGTGGCGGCGAGGCTCTCCGGCCAGAGGTCCTGGACCCAGACAGCCAGGTGCGTGCGCTTGAGCCACTTCAGCGCAATCGCAGGTATGACCTGGGTAATCGGTGAGGGAGCAAAGACCAGAATCGCGTCGAACTTCCGCCCACGCAGGAGCCATGGCAGGCAAAGCAGGCCGGTCGCGACGAAGGACAGGTAGTTCAGGGCCAGATTCAAGGCACCGCCCTGCCCCCTGGGCCAGAGCGGAACACGCAGCAGTTCGACCGATTCAGCAAATCGCTCTCGTTGAATCCCCTTGGCCGTGTAGCCGGGGAAGACATCCCCATTGGGATAGTTGGGTTTTCCGGTAGCGACTACCACTTCATGACCTTGCTCCACCAGCTTGCGGACAAGGTCGTTGATGATGAAGCTTTCCGGCCAGAAATACTGGGATACGAGCAGGAATTTCACGTCGGCCGGCTACATTATGTTGTTGACTTCGCTGATCAGGCTTTCGGCCTGAACGCTACGCCGGAATTGGTTGAGATAATCCATGTTCGGTTCGACCTTGCGCACTCCGGAGGCCAGCGCGTCGAGTACCCGTTTCTTGAGTTTGGCGACGTCGAATCCGTAGTGGTCACCGACCGCGGACTTGTCCAGCATCTCCGCCACCAGCATGTCGTCCGTGACGCCGATAGCCATCACTTCGGTACCGGAAATCAGATACTCGAATATCTTGCCGCTGACGACCCCGGTGGTAGAACCGACGTTGCTGGCAACCGGCTTCGACCCGAGGAAAAGCAGGAAGTCCGCATTCTTCTGAACGCGCAGGATCTCCTGGCGGGGCACCTTGCCACAGAGGTCTATGTAGCCCTGGACGACGGGATCGAAGGCCAACGGGAAGTTCTCCAGCGCCGAATAATCGCCGTAGAACTTCACCGACACGTCGCCGGAACTGATCTTGCCCTCCTGCGCGAGTTCCTTGAGTGCCTGGAACAGCGGCGTGGGATCCTGCAGGCCTGGGAGAATGCTGCCGGCATAGACGATGTTGACGCCGCTCGCCTTGCCCTCGACTTCGATGCTGCGAAAGACTTCGACTTCCCGATCATCGAAACCATTGGGAACCACCAGGTACTTCCTGTTGCCGTGCAGTTCCTTGAGTTCCGAGATCAATGGCTCATTGATCGAAACGATCAGGTCCGCATTGCGCAGCACCAGCCTCTCGTGCCAGCGCTCGAAGACGCGGACCGGCGCGCAACCCGGAAAGATCGGATTTCCCGACCACAGGTCCCGGTAGTCCGCTACCCAGGGGATATCGCGATTGAAGAACTTGATCGCAGCCGCGGCGGAGTGGGCCGTATAGGAAGGCACGGTGGAAATCATGAAATCGAACTTGATCTCCCGAGCCAGGGTCTTGCAGACGAACTGGGAGACCCTGGGCCACCACAACAGGCGTGGATCGAGGTAGTTCGACAGGAATTTCCGTTTCAGCCAGTACTGGAAATTGATCAGTTTCCTGACACGGCCCTTGGCGCCTTTCGAATATCCCTGCACGCCTCCGGACTGCCGTCCGCCAATGAAGAACGGTGCCACCTGATGCACGGTCACATTGGCGTTGTCCTTCAGGTCTTTCGGCAACTCGCCCGAGTAGGGCATGGTCACTACATGGACCTTATGGCCGCGCTGCGACCAGTACTTGACGAAGGCATTGATCCTGAGCACTCCGACCGAGGTTTCCGGCCCGAAGTAACTGGAAATCACAAGAATATTCATCAGAAGCTATGTTCCAGGCGAAAACAGATCAGCGAAAGGCATCGACGATAGCGTCGATCACCAGGTCGGCGGCGTTGCCATTCCCGTAGGGAGAGGCGCCCGGTACGCCCGGCGCGGGCAATACACCGACCTTGTCCAGGAAGTCCCCGGCCCCCGGCGACAGCAGGGTGTTCCAGCCCAGCTGGACAAGTTCGACCCATTCGGTTTCATCACGCAGGGTCAGGCAGGGCACGCCATGGAAATAGGCTTCTTTCTGCACGCCGCCGGAGTCGGTCGCGACCAGGGACGCATGCTTCTCGAGCATCACCATGTCGATGTAGCCGAGGGGCTCCACGATCTGGACATTGCCAGGGACCTGCAAGCCGAAGGAAGCGATCCGCTGCTTGGTGCGCGGGTGCAGGGGCAGTACCACAGGGCGCGCCATCCTGGCGAAACCGTCGAGGATCGTGCCCAGGCGTTTGACGTCGTCGGTGTTTTCCTGACGGTGCACGGTTGCCAGGACGAAGCCCTTCGAGGCCAGATCCAGCCGCTCGAGAATCCTGCTCGTGCGCTCTGCCTTCTCGCCAAAGAACAGTGCCGCGTCATACATGACGTCACCCACGTTCCGCACCCGGGGACCCGCGATTCCTTCCTTGGCGAGATTCTCCACCGCGACATTGTTGGGCGTCAGCAGCAGCGAACTGATGTGATCGGTCAATTGCCGATTGATTTCTTCGGGCATCCGCTTGTTGAACGACCTGAGTCCCGCTTCCACGTGCACCACCGGAACGTGAATCTTGGCCGCCGCCAGGGCCCCTGCCAGGGTGGAGTCAGTGTCGCCGTACACCAAGGTGACATCGGGGCGCTCCTTGAGCATCACGGTCTCGATGGCTTCAAGCATCCGCCCGGTATTCTGGCCGTGGGTACCGCCACCTACGCCGAGGTTGTAGGCCGGCTCAGGGATATCCAGCTCCTGGAAGAACACGTCGGACATGTTCGCGTCAAAGTGCTGGCCCGTATGCACCATGACTTCCGAGCAAGTCGTGGACTTGCTGATGACCCGACTGACCGTAGCGGCCTTGATGAACTGGGGGCGGGCTCCAACGATGGTCAAGATTTTCACATACACCTCGGCAAAAACATAAAAGCGTTGACTGGAAGCGCCACGTTCCGGCGGTCCCTATGAAATCGACTGCGGATAATCAGCCCCGACTCAGCACGAATTCCCCCCCCTCCCCGCCCCTCATCGGCTTTCTGGCAGGAGTGCCGGTGCGTGCATACCACCGGATATATCTCTTCTTCGCGTCTTGTAGTGCCTGACCTGAACGATCGCACAGAACAGGAAAATCAGAATGAAGCCGTTACTGGCCAGATTTCCGACCAGGCCGGAAACGTAGAGGCCAAAAGCAAACAACGGCCATATGGCGTGCAGCGCTTCGTCGGCACTATTGGCGATCATCCTGAATATGACGCCGATGATCGCGGAAAACATGACCACGCCCATCATCCCGAAATTGACATAGGCGTCCACGAAATAGACCGAGTTGGCCGAACCGGTACCCGTTTCCGTCTGCCCCCACTGATATGCGAACACCAGGTGCTCGAATTCGACCCTTTCAAGCCCGAAGATTGCCGACAGCAGCGAACTGGTCGCGCCCATCAGGAGGTTGGAATGCAATCCTTCGGAAAAATAGGCCAGCGCGTCGGCGGCGGTGAATATTGGTACGGCAATGGCTCGCCAGGCAAGGTAATTCAATGTACCGACGGCTCGATACTGGCCGGAGAAGAAGTCCCCGCTGCTCTCTTCTATACCGCTGCCAAAACCGGAAACGACGCCCAGGAAAATCACGATCGAAACGCACAGTGACGCGACGAAGACGAATGTTGAAAGCGAACCTGAGCGAACGCAGAAGGCGACATAAAGCAAGGGAATCATCGCCTTCAGGAAGAACACCTTCTCGATGAAGACGATGCAGTAGGCCAGAAAGGCGAAGAAGGCCAGCCAGCGCCACTTGAATTTTTCCAGGAAGAAATAGGCCAGGCAGTAGGGAATCAGGGCGCCGGTGAACAGGCCATTGATATAGGGGAAGATCGCCTGCCAGCCCTCACGGGCCTTGAGGAACTTCTCCCGCAGCACCACCAGGGTCTCCGGGTCGGCGCCGCTGAACCAGGCAAGCAGCGGAATCCCTTCGGCTGTGCCCAGCACCATCGCGGCAAAGCAGGCAAACAGGCCGAAGACGGCGAGAAACAGCAGTCCAACCCCAAGGATTATCTTGGGCCCGATGATCCGCTCGCGAATCAGCGAAACCTTTGAAAAGACGAAAACGGTGACCGAAGAAACCAGGGCCAGGAATGCGAGGTCGACAAAATAACCGTTGTCAGTACTGAAGTATGCGAACAACGCCCCGCCGCCATAACCCAATAGCAAGGCGAGCGAAAATATCGTCGCGGCGTATTGCGCCCTGAAGTACTTGAATACCTGAACCGACATATCGACCTCTATTCCACAAAGCTCAACGAGCCCACCAGCGTTTCTTCAATTCACCATTTGGTACCACCTGCAATAGTTGACCCAGCGCCACACCTGCCAGCTGAATGGGCGCCGCCCCGCCATGATCTCGTCGAAACTCTCCAGGAGCCGGGCATGCTGCAGGAAAGGTATCTCTTCACTGCTGCGCAGCCACTCCCGGATCATCGGCGACACATTCATCAGCCACTCTTTCTCCGGCGTCGCGAAACCGATCTTGTCCTTACGATCGAGGACATGGTCGGGCACTATCCCGCGCATTGCGGCACGGAACACGCTCTTGGTCTCCCCCGCCGGCGAGATCAGGTAGTGCTCGGGGAGCCCCAGCAGGAGCTCCGCCATGGGCAGCGTCAGGAAGGGCACGCGGCTCTCGACGGAGAAGCGCATTGAATTGCGGTCGGCATGACGCAGGAGTTCGGGCAGCCCACGGTGGCGCAGCGAGCTCAGCAAGCGCTCGATCACGCGGCGGCCACGGCCATCCTGGCGCATGCCGTGCCGCGCCTCCCGCAGATTGACGCCGGACTCCCTGAGCATGTCGGCCTTGAGCCAGGCCGGCGAGTTGCTGTTGCCCATGGCGCCTTTGGCCATGTCGTACAGACATTCAGGCATGACCAGTTGCATCAGGTGCATCCAGGCATGACGCTGGCGTCGCCCCGGCCACTGGCTCCAGCGCCGCGCGAAAGCCATGGCCTCGCCGACCTGGCCGCTCTCCAGGAGGCTGAGCAGGCGTAGTCCGGGGTATCCCGAATAGCCGGCAAGCAGTTCGTCGGCGCCCTGGCCATCCAGGGTCACGGTGATACCGGACTCCTTGGCTTTCTGGAACACGCGGTACTGGGCATAGATGCTGGTACTCCCGAACGGCTCGCCCTGTACCCGGATCATGTCATCCAGGTCACGAACCAGCTCATCACCGGTGGCCACGAACTTGTGGGGAGTTGCCCCGACGTGCGCATTGATCTGGTCGACCCAGTGTTCTTCGGACAACGGACTCCCGTCGGCGATGAAGCTGAAGGTGTGAATCGGGCTTTCCGGGTCCACATGGCGCATGGCGCATACGACCGCGGACGAGTCGATTCCGCCGGACAGCGCTGCCCCCAGGGGCACGTCGCTTCGCAGGTGGAGGCGGACATTGTCCAGGAACTGCTCGCGTACAGCCTCGGTTGCCTGGGCAAAGGTCAGCGAAGACGCCTGGACCGGGCTTGGCCGCCACCAGGGCGCTGGCTCCGCGAGCATGCCCGATTTGAGATCCAGCACCATCTTGTGGGCCGGGGGAAGGTGGTAGGTACCCTCGATGAAGGTACGTGCCTGGCTGTCGTAGTCGGCATTGACCAGATAATCGTAACTGCGTTGCCAGTCGACCTTCGGCTTGTTCGGCAGCAGCGCGAGCAGTGCGGGCAGCTCGGACGCGAAGGCGAAACGTCCCGGTGACCAGGTGTAGAAGAACGGCTTGATGCCAAAGGCATCTCTCACGCAGGTAAGGGTTTCGGCATGCCGGTCATGGATCACGAAAGCGAACATGCCTTGCAGGCGAGCCAGGCAACGCTCGCCCCACGCGATCCAGGCCTGGAGCAGGACTTCCGTATCGGAGTCGGAATGGAACTGGACGCCGGTCGTGCGCAACTCCTCGCGCAATTCCCGGTAGTTGTAGATTTCCCCGTTGAACACGATTGCATAGCGGCCATCCCCGGAATACATGGGCTGATGGCCAGCAGACGACAGGTCGATGATCGAAAGCCGAGTATGACCGAGAGCCACAATGCCGTTCGACGCATTGTTCAGCTCGAAGCCCTTATCATCCGGGCCACGATGATGCATACGCCGAAGAGCGGCATCTAGCCTTCCCTCCACGCCCTGCTCTGCACCCTTCCAGTAGCCACCGACAATCCCGCACATAATTGTTCTGTACTCAATAGAATTCAGGACCTGGCGCTGTATTTCCTTGCATGCGCCAGAATTATCAATATCGAAGCTGCATATCCCACGACACCGACCATCGAAAAGCCGATGATGGCTGCAAGCGGGCTGCCGAGGTGGTAGCCATATACAAGCACAGCCGTTTTTGCAAACAGCATGAAGAGATGGATATACAGATTGATCTTTTGCCCCTTGGTGGCCATGAGCACCATGGAGATGGGCGAGTACAGGAACTGCACCGATAGCCCGAGCATCATCCAGCTGGCGTAGACACCCGACTCTCGCCAGGCTTCGCCGAATATCCAGGCAAACAGATCCCCGGCCCAGAAAAAGATGACGATCACCGGGACCAAGATTATCGCCGACAGGCCGGACACGATCTTCAGCGCCAGCCTGTCCAGCGTGCCATTCTTGAGTGCCTCGCGACTGCTGCCGAACAGGACCTGCCCTACCGCTTGGCCGAGCAACCCCATCGGCATCGACAGCACACGCTCGGCCAGCATGTACAAACCTGCAATGAACGGGCTGAACAGCGCCGCGAGGAGCACGTTCGGCAATTGCACGCTCAGGGCGTCTACGGCCGCAGCCGGCGCATCGTATTTCGGGAAATGCCGATGCTCACGCAGGAGCGCCCGCGCCCGTGCCCCGCGTAGCGACGCCAGGGAAAACCTTTCGCGCAGGCCCGTGCCCTTTGCCAAGCGCGCGGCACCCGCCGTCTGGCCTATCACCTGACCGAGGATCAGGCCGAGGGCCCCGAGCCCCATCAGGCCGGTCACGACCTGGGTCGCTACGTTGGCCACACTCTGCACGATCTTCGTGCGCGCGATCACCGGATAGTCGTTGTTGCGCACCGCCCAGTAACTAAGCGCCTTGTACGAGCCGGCGAAGACGATGGCGACCGGCAGCAGCCAAAGATAATCGGCCAGGTCCGGGGTCTTGGTCAGGCGAGCGATATCTTCCCGGAACACGGCGACCGCGACGAGGGACACGGCAGCCATGGCCAGGTTGATCACCAGAGACAGATGCAACAGCAGCCGCGCATTCCAGGCGTGCCTGGGCAATGGAATGGCGATCTCGTACCTCAGGCTGGAAACCACCAGGACGACCGACATCACGGCGATGAACACCGCCAGCAGGCCAAACTGTTCCGGCGTGTAGAGGCGCGTGAGCAACGGGGTGGCCAGAACGAGAATGATCTGACCTGCCGCCGTCGCTGACGCCAGCGTGAGTACCCCAGTCAGGAAGCGGTTGTTGAGCAGCCGGTCTTTCCAGCCCAGAACCTTTACTCCTTCCAACCGGAAAGCCCGCCCGCGACGATCTTCTGATCTTCCTCACTGATGTAGGGGTGCATCGGCAGGCTGATGACCTGCTCGGCCACCGCATCGCCCACCGGCAGCTTCACCTGGGCATCGGCCACGGCAGGCTGCTTGTTCAGCGGGATGGGGTAATGCACCGCGGTCGGTACGCCAAGCCCTTTGAGGTGCTCCTGCACGGCCGCACGATTCTCCACCCGCACGGTGTACTGCGCGTAGACGCTGAGGTTGTGCGCCTCGACGTACGGCGTGCTGGTGATACCCGCCTCGGCCAGCAACGCATCGTAGCGCTGCGCCGCGACCTGGCGCAGGGCGATCTCCTCCTCGAAGATCGCCAGCTTGGGCAGCAGGATGGCCGCTTGCAGGGTGTCCAGCCGGCTGTTGACCCCGACGCGAATGTGGTGATAGCGGCGATCCTGGCCATGCCGTGCGATCTGCCGCAGCACCAGGGCGAGTTCATCGTCGTTGGTGAAGATCGCCCCACCGTCGCCATAACAGCCCAGTGGCTTGCTCGGGAAGAAACTGGTGCAGGCGATGGTGGTGAGCCCACAGGACCGCCGCCCCTTGTAGGAGGCGCCGAAGCTCTGCGCCGCGTCCTCGATCACCGGGATACCGTGCCGCGCCGCGATGGCGTTGATCGCATCGAAATCGGCGCACTGGCCGTAGAGCGAGACCGGAATGATCGCCTTGGTGCGCGGCGTGATGGCCGCTTCGAGCAGGGCCGGGTCGAGGTTGTAGGTCCGCGGGTCGACATCCACGTAGACCGGCTTGGCGCCCAGCAGCGCGACCGTCTCGGCGGTCGCGATGTAGGTGAACCCCGGGGTGATGACTTCATCTCCCGGACCGATACCCAGGGCCATCTGGGCGATCTGCAGGGCATCGGTGCCATTGGCGCAGGAAATGCAGTGCTTGACGCCGACAAAGGCCGCCAACTTTTCTTCCAGCTCCGCCACTTCCGGGCCGAGGATGAACTGGCCATGGGCCATGACCCGCTGCACACCGGCATCGATCTGGTCCTTGATGCGGGCCTGCTGCGCTTTGAGATCAATGAATTCGATCATGAATTAAGCATCCAACTTGCTGATTTGCTTGCCATTGAGCCGGTAGCGGACGCCGCTGTGCGGGCAGCGGGCCTCGCCCTCCCCCTCCAGCGGCAGGTCCAGTTGCTCGCCGAATTCGCTCATCCAGCCGATCTGGCGCGCCGGAACCCCGACCATCAGGGCGTAGGCCGGGACATCCTTGTTGACCACGGCGCCGGCACCGACGAAGGCGAATTCACCAATGGTGACGCCGCAGACGATGGTGCAGTTGGCGCCGAGCGTCGCGCCGCGCTTGACCAGGGTGTTGCGATACTCGCTCTTGCGCTCGATCAGCGAGCGCGGATTGTAGACGTTGGTGAAGACCATGCTCGGCCCACAGAACACACCATCCTCGAGGGTGACGTTGTCGTAGACCGACACGTTGTTCTGGATCTTGACCTGGTCGCCGATCACGACCTGGTTGCCGACGAAGACGTTCTGGCCGAGCGAGCAGCCGCGCCCGATCCGCGCCCCGGCGCAGACGTGCACGAAGTGCCAGACCCGCGAGCCGTCGCCGATCACCGCGCCATCGTCGACGATGGCGCTGGGATGTACCTGATAGCTCATGACCGGCCTCAGAGGGAGAGGGTCTTGAGGAACGGATGCCCCTCGTCGTTCTGCGGCGTGCTCCGGGCGGCGGAACGGATGGTGTTCACCGTCTCGACGCAATGGCGCGCGTCCTCGATGCCGAAGCCGCGCCCGGCGAGGATTTCCTGGTAGCTGACCGTGTGCAGGTCGGTGAAGCCTTCGGAGAATTCCATCTCCTCGCCGTCCACCGTGATCGACCGGTAGGTCGGTTTCTTGCCCTGGACCGCCACCGGCAGGTCCCGGGCGTCGATGGACAGGAACCAGCGCACCCGCGCGCGCTCGTACTCCAGGTAACCGGCCGCCTTCTGCTCGTCGGCGAAGTGGACCACATTGCGCTGCAGCTTGCCGAAGATGAAGTGCAGCATGTCGTAGAAGTGCACACCGATGTTGGTGGCCACGCCGAAGGACTTGCGCGGGTCGCCCTTCCAGCTCTCCATGTACCAGCGGCCGCGGGAGGTGATGTAGGTCAGCTCGACGTCGTACTTGTGGGTATTTGCCGCGCTGCTCACCTTGTCCTTCAGCGCGAGGATGGCCTGGTGATGGCGAAGCTGCAGGATGTTGTAGACGCGCTGCCCGGTCTCACGCTCGACCAGGGCCAGTTCGTCGAGGACTTCCGGCGTCGGCACCAGCGGCTTCTCGCAGATGACATCACAGCCCAGGCGCAGGCCGGCAGCGATGTGCGAGTGGTGCAGGTAGTTGGGCGAGCAGACCGCCACGTACTGCAGGGCGGTCTGCGGATCGCGCTTGAGCTGCCAGGCATGTTCGTAGAAGCGCTCGAACTCGGTGAAGAATTCGCTCTGCGGGGAGATGCTGTCGATGATCCCGACAGAATCGTTGATGTCGTAGGCAGACACCAGCTGGTTGCCGGTGTCCTTGATGGCGCGCATATGGCGCGGGGCGATGTAGCCGGCAGCACCGATCAGGGCAAAACGTTTCAAGGCAGAATACTCCAGAGAATGATCAGGCTTTGACGATGTGCGCCTGCGGGGCACGGTACTTCCCGCGGCTGTCGATCAGGAGCCGGGAGTGCTGGCTGATGAGCGCGTAGTCGAAGCGATCATGGTCGGTGGCCAGGACCACCGCATCGAAGCTGGCCAGGTTCTCCACGGTCAGCGGCTCGCTGGACAGGTCGAAATGATGCTCGCGCATCTTCGGGAACACCGGCACGTGCGGATCGCTGTAGGCGACGACGCCGCCCTTGGCCTCGATCAGCTCCATGATCTCGACCGACGGCGACTCGCGCATGTCGTCGACGTTCTTCTTGTAGGCGATGCCGAGTACCAGCACGCGACTGCCCTTCAGCGCAAGGCCGCGGTCGTTCAGGCCGTCCATCAATTTGCCGACTACATATTCCGGCATCGCCTGGTTGACCTCACCGGACAGCTCGATGAAGCGGGTATGCAGACCGTACTCGCGCGCCTTCCAGGTCAGGTAGAAGGGGTCGATCGGGATGCAGTGGCCGCCGAGGCCGGGACCTGGGTAGTAGGGCGTGAAGCCGAACGGCTTGGTGGCTGCCGCATCCACCACCTCGAAAATGTCGATGCCCATCCGGTCGGCCACGACCTTCATCTCGTTGACCAGGCCGATGTTGACCGCGCGGTGGATGTTCTCCAGCAGCTTGGTCATTTCGGCGGCCTTGGTAGAGCTCACCGACACGACCCGGTCGATCGCCTGCTCGTACAGCGCCACGCCGACTTCCAGGCAGCTCGGGGTGTGACCGCCGATTACCTTCGGAATGGTGCGGGTTTCGAAATTCGGGTTGCCCGGGTCTTCACGCTCCGGCGAGTAGACCAGGAAGAGGTCCTCGCCCACGCGCAGACCACCTTCCTGAACGCGCGGCAGCAGTTCTTCTTCGGTGGTGCCGGGATAGGTGGTGCTCTCCAGGGAAACGACCTGGCCTTTGCGCAGGTAAGGCTTGATGGCGTCCGTCGTATTGATGACGAAGCTCATGTCCGGCTCCCGGTACTTGTTCAGCGGAGTCGGCACGCAGAGGATCAGGGCATCGCATTCGGCCGCCCGGGCAAAGTCGGAGGTCGCCTCGAAGCCGGTTTGCCGAGCCTGGGCAATCTTCTCTGCAGGAATATGCTCGATATAGCTTTGGCCAGCATTCAACTTGACGACTTTGCTTTCGTCGATATCGATGCCCAACACGCGGAAACCGATGGCGTTATAACGCAGCATCAGCGGAAGACCGACATAACCAAGGCCAACAATACCTACAAGGGCTTCTTTATTTTTAAATCTTGCGACACTTTCCTGCTTGATGCCCGACATCAGATAAAACTCCAGAAAATTCGAATTCAAGACCAAAGCAGAAGTAGCCGACCGAAACTGACATAGGCATCAAAACCTACGGCACCGCCCCAATCCAGGCCCCTGCAAACCAAAATGAATAGCTACCTGGCCGAAGCAGCCGTCTCCGCGCCGGGCTTCGGGCCATACGTCAGACAAAAGAAGCGCGCCGTCTCAATACGACCCTAGCCACAGCGAATACTCCACCCAGGATGCCACCCAGAACCACCCCAAGGGCGATGATCAGGGTCTTCTTGGGCTTTATCGGCTCATCTGGCACCACAACATCGCCGTCCTGGCGGAACACCCGGACCTTCGGGGACACAGCCGCGATGCTGGCATACAGCTCGTGCTTCTCTTCAAGGCCTCGAAGCGAGGAAATGAAAGGATCATCAGACACCCTGGCCTGCAAAGCGTTCAATTCTGCGCGCAACGCCTTCGAACCACGCATGTAGGTCAGGCTGCCATCCATGATGGCGTTCAGTTGGTCGTTCGTCTGGCCACTGAGCACCGGCGGCTCTACCAGCCCAACCGCCTCGGCCACCTTGAGCGACTCTTTCAATTGGATGATGCGGTCATCACGACGGGCCTTGGCGGTCGCCCGCAGCGTTGCGATCTGCTGCTGCAGATTACTGGCGGCCACATCGACTTCGCGCCGAGCATCCTGGATCGCCTGCTCGAGCGACTCACCCTCCACTTGGTTGATATAGGTGGTTATCCAGCCGCTGATCTGCTCCGGATCCTCGCCCTGGACAACCAGGGAATAACGATCGGGGCGAAGCCTATCGGGCGCCACCACCTTGAATTCCTTGAGAAAACGGCTGTATAGCTTTCCCTTTGAAACGCCGTCTCGATCCTGCTCACTCAGGGACGGCAGATAGACAGACTTGAAGAATCGACGAAGCGAATCATCGGACTCAAGATTGCGCGTAAAAACCGAATAAACATCACTGACCAAAAATGGAGAAAGGCCGATTTGGCTTCGCCCAGAACTAAGGGGGGCGATATCACTCAGCGACGGCGGCAGAAAAGATATTCTCGCCTCATAAACAGGCGAACTTAAATATGCATAACCCGCAGCAATCAAGCCACCAACTAACGCCACCACCGAAACAACGAGCTTATATTTCCAGACAGATCGAACAAGTTCAATTAGATCAATTTCATTATATTGCTGATCACGGGCGGGATTAACGCTATCGTTCACTGCAGATCCATCTCTGTTCCGAATTGATTATTTAAATAGCCTCCCCGCAACACAGGCTGCGTGCATGAAGCCAGAACGCGAAAACCAGACCATTCTGCCAAAGGATCAGGAGATTACAAGCATAACCCGCCGAGACCCCGGACCGGCACGTTGATGTGGCGCAACAATTCGCCACAATCCACCGCCCCGCACGGTGAGCCAGCCCCTATGCGATGCCGCCAGCTGCGCATGCCCCTCTCGGCACGCTATTCGTTGACGCGATCCCTGAGCTCCTTCCCCGGCTTGAAGTGAGGCACGTACTTGCCATCCAGGCGTACAGATTCGCCCGTCTTGGGGTTTCTACCGACACGCGGAGCCCGAAAATGGAGGGAGAAGCTGCCAAATCCTCGAATCTCGATACGATCCCCCGTCGCCAGCGCCTGCGACATTTGCTCAAGCATGGTCTTGATGGCGAGCTCTACATCCTTGGACGACAGCTGGCCCTGATGGGTAACAATTCGTTCGATCAACTCCGACTTGGTCATGGTTTTCCCTTCTAATTCAAGCGGCTAGATCAGCTCTATGAGGTTTTAGCACGCCAGCGAGGCTTTGAACAGCCCAAAGCCCGCAAGGGAAACGCGGGCAACAAAAAGGGCGGCCTAGGCCGCCCTTCTTGCTGATGGAGCAGGGTGATTAGCCCTGGTTCTCCATCTGAGCACGGATCAGGTCACCAATGGTGGTCGGGCCGGTGGACTCGACTTCCTGCTTGCGCAGTTCCTTCATGGCGTCCTTCTCGTCATCAACGTCCTTGGACTTGATGGAGAGGCTGATTACACGGCTCTTGCGGTCGATGCTGATGATCTTGGCTTCGACTTCTTCGCCTTCCTTCAGCACGTTGCGCGCGTCTTCAACGCGGTCACGGCTGATTTCGGAAGCCTTCAGAACGCCTTCGATCTCGCCGCCGAGGCTGATTACAGCGCCCTTGGCGTCAACTTCCTTCACGGTGCCGCGAACGATGCTGCCTTTCTCGTGCAGGGAGGCGTAGCTGGAGAACGGATCGTCTTCCAGTTGCTTGATGCCCAGGGAGATGCGCTCACGCTCCGGATCAACGGAGAGGATGACGGTTTCCAGCTCGTCGCCCTTCTTGAAGCGGCGAACGGCTTCTTCGCCAACTTCGTTCCAGGAGATGTCGGACAGGTGAACCAGACCGTCGATACCACCTTCCAGGCCGATGAAGATACCGAAATCGGTGATCGACTTGATGGTGCCGGAGATCTTGTCGCCCTTGTTGAAGCGGCTGGAGAAGTCTTCCCACGGGTTGGACTTGCACTGCTTGATGCCCAGGGAGATACGACGACGCTCTTCGTCGATGTCCAGAACCTGAACTTCCACTTCGTCGCCAACCTGAACGACTTTCGACGGGTGGATGTTCTTGTTGGTCCAGTCCATTTCGGAAACGTGCACCAGGCCTTCCACGCCCTCTTCCAGCTCGGCGAAGCAGCCGTAGTCGGTGAGGTTGGTTACGCGGGCGGTCACACGGGTGCCTTCCGGGTAACGGGCCTTGATGGCGACCCATGGGTCTTCGCCCAGCTGCTTCAGACCCAGGGATACGCGGTTGCGCTCGCGGTCGAACTTCAGGACCTTCACGTCGATCTCGTCGCCAACGTTGACGATCTCGGACGGGTGCTTGATGCGCTTCCAGGCCATGTCGGTGATGTGCAGCAGGCCGTCTACGCCGCCCAGGTCAACGAACGCACCGTAGTCGGTGAGGTTCTTGACGATACCCTTGACCTGTTGGCCTTCCTGCAGGGATTCCAGCAGGGCTTCGCGCTCGGCGCTGTTCTCGGCTTCCAGGACACTGCGACGGGAAACGACAACGTTGTTGCGCTTCTGATCCAGCTTGATGACCTTGAACTCGAGTTCCTTGCCTTCCAGGTGGGTGGTGTCGCGTACGGGACGCACGTCCACCAGGGAGCCCGGCAGGAACGCGCGGATGCCGCTGACGTCGACGGTGAAACCGCCCTTGACCTTGCCGTTGATAACGCCCTTGACCACTTCTTCGGCGTTGAAGGCGGCTTCCAGAACCAGCCAGGATTCGGCACGCTTGGCTTTTTCGCGGGACAGCTTGGTTTCACCGAAGCCGTCTTCCACCGCGTCGAGCGCTACGTGGACCTCGTCACCCACCTTGATGGTCAGCTCGCCCTGTTCGTTGTAGAACTGCTCGACCGGGATGACGCCCTCGGATTTCAGGCCAGCATGGACGGTGACCCAGTCACCATCGATGTCGACCACGATGCCGGTGATGATGGCACCCGGCTGCATGTCGAGGGATTTCAGGCTTTCTTCAAAAAGTTCTGCAAAGCTTTCGCTCATGTTCATACCTGTAGTCAAAGGCCAGGAAAGGCCCTATTCCGCACTCCAGCCAATGCGGTCAAGTCATCAATAGAAGCGACGGGGATCGAAGCTGGTATCCCGCGCCGCCCCAGTGGCGTCACCCCCAGCCAAGGCCGGCAATGACGCAAATCTCGGGGTTGACACCGGCTTTTTCAGCCTCCGGACGGAGGAATTGAGCCGATATAAGGACGGGAATGTTAGCAACGGGGCTGACGCCCGTCAATTCCGCGCCCCAGGCATTTCGTAGGGGTGCGGCAGTCTACAGCAGGCTGGCCCCGCCCTGAAGATGGCGTGCCAGACGGCGCAGCATGGCATCGCAACCGGCGAGCTGTTCAAGGCTGATGAATTCGTCCGGCTTGTGTCCCTGATCCATGCTGCCAGGGCCGCAGACCACGGTGGGAATCCCCGCCTGGTCGAACAGCCCACCCTCGGTGCCGAAGGCCACGGTTCCGAATTCCGTCGAGCCGCTAAGCAGCGCCAGCAGACGAGCGGCCTCGCCATTGGGCGGAGTGGCCAGCCCCGGGTAGGCGCTCAACGGCGTCAGGCGGATGCCCGTATCGGGTTGCACCGCGCGCATCCGCGGTAAAAGTTCGGTTTCTGCGTAGGACTGCAGCTCATCCGCGACCTGCTGGGCGTCGAAGTCCGGCAAGGCACGGACCTCGAAATCGAACTCGCATTCCGCCGGCACTATGTTGAGCGCTCGCCCGCCCTTGATGACGCCGGTCTGCACCGTGGAAAACGGCGGATCGAAGCGCTCATCATGACGCTCCGGCCGCGACAGTTCAGCGCCTATCTCTCCCAGTCTGCCGATCAGCCTGGCCGCGTACTCGATAGCGTTGACGCCATAGGGGGCATAGGCGGAGTGACAGGCGGCGCCCTGCACCTGGCAGCGCATCGCCAGCTTGCCCTTGTGGCCCAGCACGGGCTTCAGTTCGGTGGGCTCGCCGATCAGGCACAGGCGCGGCTTGTGAGGCCGTTTTGCCAGCTCCGCGAGCATCGGACGGACGCCCAGGCAGCCCACTTCCTCGTCATAGGAGAAAGCCAGGTGCACCGGCAGCTTCAGAGGCCGCTCAAGGAAGGCCGGCAGCGCCGCGAGCACCGAGGCGATGAAGCCCTTCATGTCCGCCGTGCCGCGGCCGTACAGGCGCCCTTCCCTTTCGGTCAGGCGGAATGGGTCCACCGTCCAGGCCTGCCCTTCCACCGGCACTACGTCGGTATGCCCGGAAAGCACGATGCCACCCCGGTCCCCGGGACCGATGGTGGCGAACAGGTTGGCCTTGGTGCGCTCGGGGTTGTAGAAGAGCTCGCTCTCCACGCCCAGCTCCGCCAGGTAGTCGCGGATGAAGGCGATCAGTTCCAGGTTGGAGTCCCGGCTGACGGTGGCGAAACCGACCAGCCGCTCCAGCATGTCGCGACTGGACAGCTCACTCATCGCCCGGCACCCCGTAGCTGGGCGCCGCCGTCGGGTCCAGCGCGCGGGTCACGTAATCCTGCATTTGCGGGCGATAGGCCTGCCAGAGGCAATCCAGTTGGCCGATCGGGTCTTCGTCCGCCCAATCCACCCGCAGATCGACGATCGGCCAGGTCAGGTCCCCCACCACCTTGAGCGCCGCCGAATGCACGGGACCGGCCTCGCCGCCCGCCGCCATTGCTGCATGCATGGCGGCCAGCAGTCGATCCGCCAGCAGACCTGGCGCGGCCTCGAAGGCCTCGACCATGGCCTCGATCACCCGGGTTCCGGCAAGCAGGTTCCCAGCAGCGGCACATTGCTCACCCGCGACCGCGTTATGCACGCCCAGGGCCTCGCTACCGCTAAACAGCGCAACGCGGCCCCGATCATCGATCACCGTTACCTGGCGGTACTGGCTCCAACCATTGGCGCTCAGCGCCCGATCCAGGGCGGCGGTCGGCTCCAGTTGCTGCCCATCCAGCAGGTCGAGTATCTGCGGCCCCAGCGCCGGCAGGGTGACGTTCTGGGTCGCCACCGCCCCCACCCCCGCGCGAACCCAGGGGCAGCGGGCGCCAACGGCGATGCTCGAGGAACTGATGGCGATGCCGAGCTGCCCGGTCTCCGCGCAGCGCCCGATGATGGAGAACGTCATGTGCTGCTCCTCCTTATGCCTTGGCCGGCTGCCAGTCGTCCGGGATGACCGCGATCACGTCGATCTCCATCAGCCACTGGGGCTGCCCCAGGGCCGACACCACCAGTCCGGTGGAGATGGGGAAGACCCCCTTCAGCCACTTGCCCACTTCCTGGTAAACCGGCTCGCGATAGCGCGGGTCGATCAGGTAGGTGGTGGTCTTGACGATGTGGGACAGGTCGCTGCCCGCCTCTTCCAGCAGTTGCTTGACGTTCTTCATCGCCTGCTCGGCCTGGGCACGCGGATCGCCAAGGCCAACCAGACGGCCGTCGAAATCGGTGCCCACCTGGCCACGCACATAGACGGTGTTACCGGCGCGCACCGCCTGGCACAGGTCGTTGTCCAGCGTCTGGTTCGGATAGGTGTCTTTGGTATTGAACATGCGGATGCGGGTATGGGTAGGCATCGACTTGACTTCCTTTATTCAAACTTTTGGAGATTGCGAATCGGGGTAGCTGCCATCAGGACGTTTCTTTCGATCAGTCCTTCGCCCTGCGCTGCGAAGCATCGCGATAAGCGAGGTACTTGCGCTGCGTAGCGATGTGGTCGGCAATGTGCTTGGCATCGTGCCAAACGCCCCATATGAAGGTGGAACCGCGGCGGGACAGCCACGGCAGGCCCAGGAAGTAAACGCCGGGTTCGCCGGATACGCCGCGCTGATGCTTCGGCTTGCCGCTTTCATCGAAGGCGTTGACTTTCAGCCAGCTGTAATCGACCGAATAGCCGGTCGCCCAGATGATCGAAGTGATGCCGGCCTTGGCCAGGTCGAGTTCCAGAATGGGATTGGTCACGCAATCCGGATTCGGATAGGTGGCGCGGGCTTCGGGCTCCTCCGGCAGATCAAGCCCATTGCGAGCGATGTATGCGTCAGCGGCATCCAGCAGCGACAGGTAGTTTTCGTCGCCACGGGCGATATTCTCGGCAAGGTCCGCCTGGAACGTCACGACACCGTCATTGAACGCCTTGGTCAGACCAACAAGCGTCACCCCCTGATGAGCGAGACCACGGAAGTCGACGGTATGCCCGCCACGCGCACCGCTAACCGCGATTGTGACGTGCTCCTTGCCCGGCTGAGCGGCTTCCGCATCCCACAGACCAAGCACGCCCAGCCACCAGCAGAAGTCGCGGTTGCGATAGGCGCGCGGCGGGCGGTCATGCGCCCCAACGGAGAGGTACACGTTCTTGCCGGCACGCTGCAGTTCGTCTGCGATCTGCACCCCCGACGATCCGGCGCCCACCACCAGCACGGCACCCTCGGGCAACTGCTGGGGATTGAAATACTGAGCAGAGTGGATCTGGGTGATGCTGTCGTCTTTCGGCGCGATTGGTGGAATGACAGGACGCTGGAAAGGTCCGGTTGCAGCCACCACACGATTGGCCTGGATCACACCCTCGGAGGTTTCGATGGTAAATCCCGGCCGGTCGGTATTGCGCGCCACCTTCTTCACTTCCACGCCGGTGCGGATGGGGGCGTTGAACTGCTTGGCATAGGCTTCGAAATACGCCGCAACCTGTTCTTTAGAGGCAAAGGCGTCGGGGTCGAGGCCTTCGAACTCCAGGCTGGGGAAACGATCGTGCCAGGCCGGACCATTGGCAACCAGCGAATCCCAACGCCCCGTACGCCATGCTTCGGCAATGCGGTTGCGCTCCAGGACAAGGTGGGGCACCCCGAGTTTGGTCAGGTGCTCGCTCATGGCCACACCGGCCTGACCGGCACCCACGACCAGCGTATCGATTTCAATGTTCTCAAGCGCCCTGTCTGCGCCCTTCTGCAGCGCGGTTTGATTCAGGTCGGTCATGGCCTGCCTCCTCTGACTCCGGTCATTGTTGTTCTGCTATTGCGGCTATATGGGGTGGTGATGGCCGCATTCTGTTCAGAGGCAGGGATTCGCGAAATTATGATTTTTGTAGTCGCTGGCTAGGAAAAAGCTGCCAGCTCGGACAACACGGGGCCCGCGCGGCAGAAGGGCGTGGATATAGTTTTTTTAGCTTCAGGCGCGACAAATTCGGTAATGCCGCCCACCATACCCCCGCAGGCACAACGTGCTTGCGTCCCACTGATCGAAATCCATTTGCCGCCGTCCGGCCGGGCCTGATATCTGTATAAATTCACAGTAGAAACCCGACCCTTCCGACCATGCCTGCCGCCCTCGAAGACCCGTTCTATTACCTCCAGAATTTCCACACACTCCTGGACTGGATCAGCGAGCGCTACAGCGACCTGCTGGTCGCCGAAGAGCGAGCCTTCATCGACGATTTCCGCGCCCTGCCCCGCGCCTCCCAGGCGCTTCTGGTGCGGATGGTCATGCGCAAGGGCGCGCTGTTCCGCGCCAGCAAGCTGAACTACGCGGAAATCGGCGATACCCGTCAGGCAGCCGCGCCACTGGTGGAGTTGGGCTGGGTGAATGCACATCCCTTGCTGGACCTCTCGCAGCTCTTTGGCCTAATTACCCTGGGCGAGGTGGACGCCTGTTTCGGCAAGGCGTCAGGGCGCAAGGCCGAGCGGCTTGAGGCCTTGCTTGCCGACCATCCGGAACCGCGCACCTTCGCCGACTGGTACCCAGCCAGCGTCGACTGCGTCTACGCGCTTGGCCTGATGGACATCTGCGACCGGCTGCGGCTGATGTTCTTCGGCAACCTGTATCAGGACTGGTCCGAGTTCGTCCTCGCCGACCTCGGCATCTATCAGTACGAGAAGGTGGAGATAGATGCCTCGGCGCGGGGTTTCCGTGAACGCACCGATCTGGACTACTACCTGCGCCTGCACCACTGGCGTGAACGCTTCGACGCCGGCGAGCCGCTGGACGAATTACTGCCCGCGCTGCCCCTGGAGCCCCATCCCAACCCCTGGCTGGACGCACGGCGACGCAAGCTGCTGTTCCAGGTCGGCCAGCACTGTGAACGTGGCGCTTTGCTGGAGGCGGCGCTTGGCCTGTACGGCCTCTGCGAGTACCCCGGTGCCCGGGTACGGCGCATCCGCGTGCTGGAGCGGCTGGGCGCTTACGCCGACGCCTTCGGCCTGGCGCAGCAAGCCTGCGCGGCGCCCGAGAGCGAAGAGGAGGACCAGCACCTGGTGCGCATCCTGCCGCGCCTTCGGCGCAAGCTGGGCCTGCCCAAGGCGCCGCCGGTCGAGAGCGCGCCGGTACGGCGTATCGACCTGGTCCTGCCGCAGCCGCCGGAACCGCTGTCGGTGGAACACGCCGTGCTGCTGCACTTCCACGAAGAAGGTGCGCCGGTGCACTACGTGGAGAACACCCTGCTCAACTCGCTGTTCGGCCTGCTTTGCTGGGACGCCATCTTCGCCGCCTTGCCCGGCGCATTTTTCCACCCCTTCCACAACGGCCCCGCGGACCTGCTCAGCCCGGACTTCCATGCACGCCGCGCGCCCCTGTTCGACGCCTGCATGGCACAGCTGGACAACGGCGAGTACCAGGCCAGCATCAGCCGCACCTACGCCGCCAAGCAGGGCCTGCTGTCGCCCTTCGTTTACTGGGGAAACCTGGACGGGGAACTTCTTGAGCAAGCCCTGGCCTGCCTGCCGGCCGCCCAGCTCAAGGCCTGCTTCCAGCGCATCCTGGCCGATATCAAGGCCAACCGCGCCGGGCTGCCGGACCTGATCCAGTTCTGGCCTGAGGAGCGCCGCTACCGCCTGATCGAGGTGAAAGGCCCCGGTGATCGACTGCAGGACAATCAGTTGCGCTGGCTGGAATTCTGCGCCCGGCACGACATTCCTGTGGAAGTCTGCTACGTGCAGTGGGCGGACAGCTGACATGACGTACAGCGTCGCTGTGCGCGCCCTGTGCGAGTTCACCGCCAAGTGCGGCGATCTCGACCTGCGCTTCACTCCCGCCCCCACCGCCCAGGAAGGCATCGCCGGACACGCCCTGGTGGCCAACCGCCGCGGCGAGGGCTACCAGGCCGAACTGGCCCTGAGCGGCGAATTCGGCCCCCTGCGCGTACGCGGCCGCGCCGATGGCTACGATCCGGAGCGAAATCGCCTGGAGGAAGTGAAGACCTATCGCGGCGACCTGCAACGCATGCCGGACAACCACCGGCAACTGCACTGGGCCCAGGTGAAGGTTTATGGCTGGCTGCTCTGCCAACAGCAGGAACTGACCGAGGTCGAGCTGGCGCTGGTGTACTTCGATGTCGGCAGCCAGAAGGAAACCCTGCTTACCGAACGCCATCGCGCCGAAGACCTGCAAGGGTTCTTCGAGGAACAGTGCCGGCGTTTCCTCGCCTGGGCCGAGCAGGAGCTGGAACACATCCAGGCCCGGGACGTTGCCCTGGAGGCCCTGATATTTCCCCACGGCACCTTCCGCCACGGCCAACGCCAGCTCGCCGAGGCGGTGTACAAGGCGGCCAGTACCGGCTGCTGCCTGATGGCCCAGGCGCCCACCGGCATCGGCAAGACCCTGGGCACGCTCTTCCCCTTGCTCAAGGCTGTGCCGCGCCAGTCACTGGACAAGATCTACTTCCTCGCCGCCAAGACTCCCGGCCGCCAATTGGCCCTGGATGCACTGGACCAGCTGCGCGCCCGGCCCTTGCGCGTGCTGGAACTGGTGGCCCGCGACAAGGCCTGCGAACATCCGGGCAACGCCTGCCACGGCGAGTCCTGCCCCTTGGCCGCAGGCTTCTATGACCGCCTGCCGGAAGCCCGCAAGACCGCCGCCGAGCGACACTGGCTGGACCGCGACAGCGTGCGTGAAATCGCCCTCAGCCATCAGATCTGCCCCTACTACCTGGCCCAGGAAATGGCGCGCTGGAGTGACGTGGTGGTCGGCGACTACAACTACTACTTCGATTCCAGCGCCCTGCTCCACGGCCTGACCAGCGCCAACCAGTGGCGCATCGCTGTGCTGGTGGACGAAGCCCACAACCTGGTGGAGCGGGCGCGCAAGATGTACTCGGCCGAGCTCGATCAGTTGAACCTCAAGACCTTGCGCAAGACGGCCCCTGCTGTGCTGAAAAAGCCCCTGGAGCGGGTCGGCCGCCTCTGGAGCGAGCTGAACAGGGAGCAGGCCGAGGAGTACCGCGCCTACGACGTCCCTCCGCACAAGCTGCTCAATGCCCTGCAGGGCGCGGTCACCGCCATCACCGACTACCTCAGCGACAATCCCGCTGCGCTCGATAGCACCCTTCAGGACTTCTACTTCGAAGCCATGCAGTTCGGCCGAATGGCCGAGCAGTTCGACAGCCATTCGCTCTTCGACCTCAGCAAACGACCCGGCAAGGGCGGTGGCAGTCTGTCACGCCTGTGCCTGCGCAACCTGGTGCCGGCGCCCTTCCTGAGCTCGCGATTTGCCGCCAGCCGCTCCACGGTGCTGTTCTCCGCCACCCTCAATCCGCGCCATTACTACAGCGACCTGCTGGGGCTGGCACGCAACACGCCCTGGCTGGAAGTGGACTCGCCCTTTCGCGCAGAGCAGCTGCAGGTCCGCGTGGCCGCCAACGTGTCCACCCGCTACCAGCACCGCGCCGCATCGTTGGCCCCCATAGCCCGGCTGATGGCCGAGCAGTTCGCGGAACGCCCGGGTAACTACCTGGCATTCTTCAGCAGCCACGACTACCTGCAACAGGTCGCCAGCCTGTTCGCCCACGAGCACCCGCAGGTACCCATCTGGCTACAGGCGCGGAAGATGGACGAAGCCGAGCGCCAGGCCTTCATCCAGCGTTTCGAAACCGGCGGCAGGGGAATCGGTTTCGCGGTTCTGGGCGGCGCTTTCGGTGAGGGGATCGATCTGCCCGGCGAACGCCTGATCGGCGCCTTCGTCGCCACCCTCGGCCTGCCACAGCTGAACCCGGTGAACGAGCAGCTCAAGCAGCGCATGGCCGAACTCTTCGGGGCCGGCTACGACTACGCCTACCTCTATCCCGGCCTGCAGAAGGTGGTGCAAGCGGCCGGGCGGGTCATCCGCACGACCGAGGACCGGGGCGTGGTGCACCTGATCGACGACCGTTTCGCCAGGCCGGAAGTGCAGAGGCTGTTACCCAACTGGTGGGCAATCGATAACCTGTAGGGGCGAATTCATTCGCCAAGCAGGCCGCAGGTCTGCCCAAATGGGGGTCCGGCACCGGGCTCCGCTTCCCTCATCCGAACGCGGCCCGCCCCGGCCCCTCTCCCAGAGGGAGAGGGGAGAAAGCGGTCTGCCAGGTTGCCCACAGAGCGTCTTACCGCCGGCAGGCGCCCATATCCACCTTGCCCACGAACGGATTGCCATAGCCCATCACGCAGGCCACCCGCTGGTTGCGGTTGCGTTCCCAGGCTTCCACCGGGTACTGGCGGTTCCACGCGTTGTAGAGCTTGCGGTCCTGGCTGGAGAGGCGCAGGTCGTAACGGTCGCTCATGTAGAAGTAGGTACGGGCGATCATCCCGCGGATTTGCGGGCGCGGCATCGCCTTGCGTGCCTTGAAGTCCACCACCATGGGGCAGGCGCCGTACTGGCTGGGTTTCTGCGGCAGCCAGGCGAAGCTGTAGTTGCTGCGGTCGCCATTCACCTCGCCGATGCTCGGCACCAGGTTGTGCAGGTCGGCCTCGGCGCGCTGGTAGGTGGGATCGTTATCGGCGCAGTTCTTGCGGCCTCCGTTCTGCCAGCACTGGCGCTGATGGCCGATCACCCAGGCCGGCACTATGTGCTCCCACTCGATGCGCTTGGCCCGCTGCGGGGCCTTGCGCGGCACGTAGCCGCAACTCTTGAGGTCGACCCGGTTCCCCTCGTAGCGGCAGCCGCAATAGAACTCCACCGGGTGAGTGGCATAGAGCTTCCAGGCGACCTTCTTGGCTTCGTTGAAAGTACGGGGAGCGGCAGCTTCGGTTGCGGCGGAGAACAGCAGGCAAAACAGCAGGATAGAGCGGATCATCAGGCTTTTTTCTTCCCGGTACTGCGTCAGTGGGAAATGACTGACAACAGATTTTTCCTTTGGTTTGGTTGCCATCAGACCGCGGCAACTGCTATCTGTATAAATATACAGTAATTCAGGAAAAGTCCTATGCCTGTATCAGCCCCGATCCGATTGCCAATCCCAGATCAACCCGTTCCATCGAACATCCCGCTGCCTTACCAGCTACCACTGCCTTTCCCGCCCCGCGGCCAGGTACAGCCCCTGCTCGCCAGCCGGCGGCTGCACTGATTCCGCGCGAGGACGCTCAGATGCTGGATGTACGCCAGTTGAAATACACCGTGAGCCGCATGGCGCCGGAAGAGATTCGCGAAGCGGTGGAAGAACTGCGCCTGGAAGGCCTGGTGACCGACGGCAAGACGCCCTTCGGCCGCCTGCATTTCAACACCTGCCTGGCGGAGATCGAGGCGCTGTTCCAGCGCGCTGGCTATCACCGTCAGCTCGATGTAGTGGGCTACCAGGGCCAGGCCTACGCCCTGTTCGATCCGGCCCGCTGGGAGCCGGTGCAGGTATTGAGGTGGCTGAAGGACTACGTGGATTCGCGCGAGGTGGAAAGCGCCTGAATCCGAATGCCGGAATGGCTGCTCATAAGGTGTGCCATTCGCGCCGTTTTCTGTGCTCGGATCGGCTCAATGGGCCTGTCGTTGAACTTGCTTGGTGCGCACGGCGCACCCTACCTCTGTGCAACGTCAGCGCTTCTGCGCATAGGCCATGAACAGCCCGCTGCCGACGATGATGGCGATGCCCAGCAGGCCAATCTGGTCCGGAGCATGGTTGAACAACAGCAGGCCCAGCAGGCCGGCGAAGACGATCTGCCCATAGCCGAACGGCGCCAGCAATGGCGGGGAGGCATGGCGGAAGGCCTGGGTCAGCAGCATATGCCCACTCATGCCGCAGGTGCCGAGCGCCAGCATCAGCAAGCTGTGGCCGAAGCTGTCCGGCAGGTGCCAGAAGAACGGCACCAGGGCGCTCATCACCAGGGTATTGGTCAGCCCGGTGATGAAATTGCTGGTGGCCGAACTGTCGGTTCGGGAAACGATGCGCGTCAACAGCTGGTAGAAGGCGAAGCACACGGCCGCCGCGAGGGGGAAGAGGATCGCCGGAGTGAACAGCGCGCTGCCCGGCCTCACGATCAGCAGTACCCCGCCAAACCCCACCAGCACCGCCGCCCACTGGGCGCGGGACACCCGCTCCTTCAGCAGCGGCACGGACAGCGCGGTGACCAGCAAGGGTGCCAGGAAGATCACCGAAGTCGCCTCCGCCAACGGGATATGCCGCAGACCGGTAGTGAACAGCAGGCTCACCCCGACCAGGCAGAACGCTCGCGCCACTTGCAACAATGGACGTTTGGTACGTAACACCCTCATACCCTCCCGCGGCAGCAGGAAGCCCGCCATCAGCAGGGTGTGCACCAGGTAACGCACCCAGACCACCATGACGATGGGATAGAAGGCCGACAGGTACTTTGAAATTGCGTCGTGGCTGGAGAAGAGGAAGGTGGCCAGGCAGACCAGGACAATGCCTTTCAACGGCTGGTCGATACGTGGCGACAGGGGGCTTTGCGAGCTCATCAAAGGTCCGGGATGTCTGCAGCGAGGGACTTGGTAGCAGACTAACGATTAGGCGCCTCAAGATATCGGCTAAGCCCGGCCGACTCAAGGGCCGGGCGTCCAGCTATTTGTGGGGGCGAATTCATTCGCCAAGGGCAGCGCAGCTGCCCCACGGGCTCATGAGGCAGGCCTTCGGTCTGCTTGGCGATTGAAATCGCCCCTACAAGGTGTGGCCAAGGCATCGCCTGACGAAAAAAGCCCCGACCAATGCCGGGGTCAATCGGACGCCCGGGCCGCCGACACAACCTGGCCCGGGCAGCCCTGCGGGCGGGAGTGCCCGTCACTCGATGATGTTGAAGTCCTTCAGGTGCTCCTCGGAGATCTCCAGACCCAGACCTGGGAGGTTGTCGTCCAGCTGGATGTAACCGCCCACCGGCTGCGGTTCGCCCTTGAACACGTAGTAGAAGAGCTCGTTGCCGACCTCGACGTCGAACACCGGGAAGAACTCGGCCATGGGCGAGGCGGTGCTGGACATGGTCAGGTGGTAGTTGTGCATCTGCCCGGCGTGGGGAATCACCGGCACCGACCAGGCTTCGGCCATGGCGTTGATCTTGCGCGCCGCGGTGATGCCGCCGACGCGGTTGGTGTCGTACTGGATCACGTCCACTGCGCGGCGCTCCAGCAGGTCCTTGAAGCCGTAGGAAGTGAATTCGTGCTCGCCTCCGGAGATCGGCATGATGCCCATCTTCTTCAGTTCCACGTAGCCTTCGATATCGTCGGCGATCACCGGTTCTTCCAGCCAGCGCGGCTCGAACTCGGCCAGCTTCGGCAACATGCGGCGGGCGTACTCCAGGGTCCAGCCCATGTAGCACTCGAGCATGATGTCCACGTCCGGGCCGGCCAGCTGGCGCAGCGCGCGGACCTGTTCGATGTTCCTGCGCATGCCCGCCGGGCCGTCCTTGGGCCCATAGCCGAAGCGCATCTTCAGCGCGGTGAAGCCCTGGTTCAGGTAGCCCTGGGCCTCTTCCAGGAACAGGTCGAGGTTGTCGTTGGCGTAGAGCTTGGAGGCGTAAGTCCAGATCTTCTCCTTGGTGCGCCCGCCCAGCAGCTTGAACACCGGCTTGTTCACCGCCTTGCCCATGATGTCCCAGATGGCCAGGTCCACCGCCGAGATGGCGGCCATGCCGATGCCCTTGCGGCCCCACGCGTGGCTGCGGCGGTACATCTTCTGCCAGATGTACTCGTAATCGAAGGGGTCTTCGCCGATGGCGATGGGCGCCAGGTACAGGTCGATGATTTCCTTGGCCACACGCGGGGCCAGGGCGCAGTTGCCGATGCCGACGATACCGCTATCGGTTTCCACCTCGACCACCAGCCAGCCGTGGAAGCGGAACGAGCCCATGGCATCGCCGCGCTCGAAGAGGATGTCGGTGGCATTGGTGCAGAAGTGCGCCTGGGGCGGCACCACCTTGCCTTTCCACTCGAATACGCGGGTACGGATGGATTTGATCTTCATGGTCACAGCTCCTTTCACTGAGTGTCAGTTCGCGCGGGCCGGCTTGAGTGCCGTCTCGTCAGCGGTTTGTTTGGTGTTCAGGCGGAGGATCAACAAGGCGCCGATCACAGCGACCACGGCCAGGGCGAACATGCCGGCACGGGGGTCACCGAACTGGGTCTCCATCAGGGTCTTCAGGTTGGGCGCGACGAAGCCGCCGAGGTTGCCCAGGGAGTTGATCAGCGCGATGCCGCTGGCCGCGGCGGCACCGCTCAGATAGCCGGTGGGAATGGTCCAGAACAGCGGCTGCACCGAGACGAAGCCGGACGCGGCGAAGCAGAAGGCGATCACCGCGAAGGCGAGGTTGGGGCTTAGCGCCGAGGCGGCGATGCCGACGGCGGCCATGGCCAGCATGCACACGGCCAGGATGCGGTGCTTGCCGGTACGGTCGGCATGGCGGGTGACCAGGCGCGTCACCACCAGGGCGCAGGCCCAGGGAATGGCGGTGAGCAGCCCGACATTCAGGCCCACGTTGCCGTCGAGGAAGCTGGCGATGCGGGTGGGCAGGTAGAAGACCACGCCGTAAACGCTCATCTGCACGGTGAAGTAGACCAGGCAGAACTTCAGCACCTGACCGCTGCGCAGGGCGCTGAGGAAGCCGTGGGGGCTGTGTCCGCGCTTCTGCGCATCTTCTTCGGCCAGCTTGACTTCCAGCGCGGCTTTCTCCGTCTCGCTGAGCCAACGGGCATGGCGCGGGCGGTCCACCAGGTAGAAGTAGGCGGCGATACCCACCACCGACGCCATCAGCCCCTCCACCACGAACAGCCACTGCCAGTTGGTCAGGCCGAACACGCCGTGGAACTCCAGCAGCCAGCCGGACAGCGGCCCGCCCAGTACCAGCGCCAGGGGCAAGCCGAAGTAGAACAGGCCCAGCGCCTGGCCACGGCTCTGCGCCGGGAACCAGTAGGTGAGGTAGAGGATGATGCCCGGGAAGAAACCGGCTTCGGCCACGCCCAGCAGGAAACGCAACACGTAGAAGGCCATGGCGCTGTCGGCGAACATCATGGCCGCCGACACCAGGCCCCAGGTCACCATGATCCGGCACAGCCAGACGCGGGCGCCAAGGCGGTGCAGCATCAGGTTGCTGGGCACCTCGAAGCAGGCGTAGCCGATGAAGAAGATGCTGGCGCCGAAGGCGAAGGCGGCATCGCCCAGGCCGGTGTCGGCCTGCAGGAAAGTGCGCGCGTAGCCCACGTTGGCCCGATCGATGAAGGCCAGCACGTACATCAGGATGAGGAAAGGCAGCAGCCGCAGGCGGCTCTTGGCGATGGCCGATGAAAGCGCATCGGGCAGGGAAGTCGTCGTTGTCATTGTTGTGTCCTTCTGTTGCCAGTGTTTGCCCTGCGAGGCGACAAGGCGGGCTTCTTGTAGGTCGATCCAACGAGGCGCCGGTGGCAGTCCGGACTTTTTCGTTGAGGCCGACTCTAGCCAGTGCGGGCCCCTGCGAATAATCACTTGTGCTCATTCAGTGATAACCACAGGAAATAGATATTGAGCATTAATCCTTCCTAGAGTTATCGATCAGCAGAAACGACAAAGGCGCATGCATTGCTGCGCGTGCCTTTGATTACATGAACAAAAGAGTAGGAAATCCAAATCAGAATATTCTGGGCATCCACCTACAAAAAAACTTCAGATTCCTGGCTCCAACTCCAACAACTGACTGCGCATTAAACCTACTGAGCGCACAACGATCTGTTGTCACACACTTTATTGCCATTAACGGACAACCTTCAAGGCACTGTCAGTATTTTACTGATCCGATTATTTCCTTCATCACTTTCAGCGAATACGTTCTGATCATCGACAAATGCGGAAACCTCATACCTTCCACTTTCCGTAACCCAGTGGTTTTGACTGGTCCCGATGGTGATCCTACCCCCGGGCGCTACACTCGTATGCACACCGCCCCATTGGCAAGCTGGTTTAGTGCAGGCTCCATTGACCGTATAGAGAACGCCATGCCAGTTATATCCAGTTGCGACATTGCCAATATTCTCCAACGTCACACTCAGCGATAGGGGAACACCCTTGGTAATGGGGGAAGGTGTCCAATTCAGCGCGACCGGCTTGAGGTCTGGACCATTTCCAATACTTATCGTTCTACTTAAAGAACCATTATTGAATCTTTCTTTTTCTTGTATTGTTCTTGCGTCATCCACCAAGGCGGAGACCTCATACTTCCCTTGGGCAGCCTTCCACCTGCCATTTCCATTTATCTTTATTATTTTGCTTTCTCCAGGAGCAAAATCGCTAATAACACCTCCCCACAAACATCTATCCCCGCACTTCCCATCAAACAAGAGAAGAACCCCAATCCATCTTTTCGGAATCCTTGTTTTCCCTATATTCTTCACTTCCACGGAAAACAGCACATCTTGCCCTGGATAGAACTCGACCGGACTATTGGTTATCTTAGTTGCAACCAGATCGGGCAAAGCAGAATAGTGATCACTGACGGAATCGTAAATCTTCTTACAGTTATCAATTCCATAGGAAAAGTCCGGCTTATTGATCGGCCAGTATGCAAAATACGCCGCACCATAAACCCAAGGCAAGTTACCTTCAAATACGGCCGAAAGTGCATTATCTAGCGACTTTTGAAAACGCCCCCTCAGGAAAGGATCCTCACAACTTGAAACATTGAATGCTGGATATACAGGAACTATAGGCTTTGTCAGAAGACCGTGATTCCTCCATTTTTCAAATTGATAGGTAAGGACGCCCTCATCTCCATCGTATTGATCTATGAGAATAACATCTTGAGCATCGGGGCTCATGGAATATGTGATATCAGCATCGCTCAGGCTCCACATCGTATTGGCAAGCATCACCGGTCTTTTCAGGACATCTGGATCCAACGACCTAATATAGGACCTCACGAGTTCCTGATACTTCTTGCATATACCTCTACCTCCACCTTTCCATGCTAGACTCGGCTCATCAAACGCATAATATCCAACTATTACGTCTTTGTTTCTCAATGCAAGCTCCGTGACCCTCCTAAGAAAATCCTTTACCGCTTCTGGCAAATACTCAGCACCTGGACTACATACATCTGGCTTTTTAAGATACCACTGGTCATAGACAAACCCCGACACTCCTAGAACAGCCTTGAATCTTGAAAGCGTTGAATCGCCTTTATGTCTTTCTAAATTTACAGCTAGTTCGTTGATTGAGTAACCTGATACTGGGATAGTATTTATTCCGAGAGCACGAAGGTTTTCCAGATTTTCCCTATCCATTTGACTGAGCTCTGATGGCAGCAAAGCATATAGATATCCGAAATTTTTTCTTGAATACTCAAATGCATATACATTCAAGGCCACAGCCGACAGACACAGAATCAAGACCGCCCTTACCAATCTCATGTTTAATTCCCTTTATTGCAGATTGCCCCAACTCCCCCACCATTTCCGATAAGCTCTTTTAATTCCCCTTAAGGCGATACATCAATAGCCACGAACTCGAACCAAAGGAGAGAGACCACTCCATTATAAACCGACCCTCACGCCTCCCTTAAAATGCCACACGAAGATAATGACGATAATCACAATGCGCACCATCCTCCCGCTCGACAATATTCACTATGAACTGCTTTGCCCCCAACAACTCCAGAGTGCGAACCAACTGGTTATGGCTGAATATTTGTGTATGGCCAACTGCTGGAATGCCGCGAGAGTCAGTCACCAAGAGCAACTCACCCCCTTCCCTTACTCTCTTAACGCAGTCAATCAAGAACTGAATCCAGTCAGCCGTATGATCAAGCACGTTTGAACAAACAACAAAATCAAACACATCATCAATATCAGCAATATCTTCCTGAATGTAGGTAACAGCCCCTCTCCTCCCAATAATCGAGAACGGAAGATTCTTCGCATATAGTCCCATCAAAGAATCCTGGGCAGTCACCGATACCTTATCGACCCTCTCAAAAAAGCCAATTGGGCCACTTCCCACCTCCAGAATATCTCCCTCAAAGGATTCATAGTGATAATTTGAAGACGCTTTCGCGAACCCCATCTTCCCGAGAAACCACATTGCGTCCCGATGCCGCTCCTCTTGAAGTTTTTCAACAGACAAATGGCGATAGGGCCATTTATCCTTCCAAAAGGAAAGCTCGTATTCCTGAGACCGTACCCAGTGTTCCGGATCTGCAGAAGCGGCCCCATTAAAAATAGGATTCGAGACCAATTCGCTGGCTATCGCTACAAATTCGTCCACCTTACTTCCGTCTTTTTCGGCACGGTCTATACAAGCAGATTCTGAACGGCCACGACCAAATAAAAACCTCACCATAGATAATCTCCGCAATCAAATAGCTTTTTCATGCCAAACCTAGAACACCAAAATTCCAACACAGATAAAAAATCAATACTCAAAATCTCAAAAAAAGCGAACCCAGCCTCAACTAAAATCACAAAGCCCTCATAAACAGAACACTCACCTGATAGCCCCTCCCTCCATATAAAATCAAGAACTCGAGAACAGCTCCACATCTCTCCACGAGACAACAAGAATTAATCCTAACAGAGGCAAAACATAAAAAATGTAAGTCCATTCCTTTTTACATGAAGCAAATTTCCTACAAACAAAGTCACTGAGGATATTGTAATGAGATAATCAGAAAACTCTGACCACCAACTCCTACCATCCAGACAAAGGCTCGTCCTTAGCAGGGAACTTTTAGTTGGTCGGTATAGGTGCCCACATCGATTTCGGCTTTTGTAGGAGTGTTCCATCGATGCGTTGATGCTGCCACCCCAAATAAGGGTCTTGAATTGATAGGGAAATCCCGAACAACTCCCGGCCAATCGGCCGAAATAGCGGCGTCGATGGGATCGAGCATTATCGCTAGATGAGCTTCTATGCACCGACTACGCCAGCAATCGTAAACAGACTCGCCGAGAGTGCTTCTGGTGGAGATAGTGCAGGTGGTGCAGCGGGCTAGGCTATTGGCGTTGATCGAACAACTCTACGCCCACGCTGGCAATGGCCGTCCGCTGTATGCGAAGGAGTCCATGCTGCGCATCCACCTGCTGCAAACCTAGTTCGTCTTCAGCGATTCGGCGATGGAGGAGGCGTTGCACGAGATAACCTCCTTGCGGCAGTTCGCCAGGCTGCAACTGACCCAGAGCAGCTTCTCAGAAAGCAAGGCGATAAAGAATTTCCACCGCCTGCTGGCGCAGCACGATTTGGTGGCGGGCATTCTGGCCCTGATCAATGTTTCCCAGGGCGAGCGAGGGCTGTCGCTGCGGCAAAGAACCAATTTGACGCCTCCATCATCCATGCGTCGAACCTGTGGATGGCCCCTCGACACAGAAAGAGGTGTCTGCAAAACGCAGGGCCCGCCTAAGAACCGCCGTTTCCGAAAGATCCGACCGGCAGAGGATGCTCCTCGATCCTCGAGTCGCGCCTTTTCGCGATGTGTTTGTCGCATATGAGCTCCTCGCCTACCTCTCATACCGAGCCCCCAAGCTGGGCTATCGCTGCATCGAACTGCCTAGTTCCAGGCGCTATCCCAAGGGGGAGGTGCCCACAAAGATCAGTGCCCTGAGCGGAAATCTATCAGTGTTCAGGGTGCTGTTGCTCGCGTGTTTCGGGGTCTACAACCCCACACCCTGAATATCCTGCAGAGGGTTCTCAACCCCGCTTGCTGCCCATGCGGCAGGCGATCTCGAAGGCCTGGCGGGTGGCACCGACATTGGCCCTGCCCTGCCCCGCGATATCGAATGCGGTGCCGTGGGCGGGAGTGGTGATGGGAATGGGCAGGCCACCCTGCACGGTGACCCCACGGGAGAAGCCCATCAGCTTGATCGCGATCTGGCCCTGGTCGTGGTACATGGTCACCACCGCATCGAAGGTCCTCGCGTCGCCCTGCACCTTGAGGAATATGGTATCCGCCGGATAGGGCCCGTCGGCATCGATGCCCTGCCCCTGTGCCGTGCGCACCGCTGGACCAATGATGTCCAGCTCCTCGCGGCCGAAGCTGCCGTTGTCGCCGTTGTGCGGATTGAGGCCACAGACGCCGATGCGCGGTTTCTCCAGCCCGCTGCGCTTGAGCGCGGTGTCGATAAGGCGGATCGCCTCCACCACCCGCTCCTGACTCATCAGGCCGGGCACCTCGGCCAGCGCCACGTGGGAGGTCACGCGCGAAGTCCAGAGGCTGTCCAGCACGTTGAACTCGCAAAAGGGGCCATGGAAGTCCAGGTACTCGGCGAACCAGTGCAGCTCATCGTTATGGGCCATGCCGGCCATGTGCAGCGAGGTCTTGTTCAGCGGGCCGAAGAGGATGGCATCGGTGACCCCGTCGGCGGTCAGGCGCAGCGCCACCTCCAGGGTGTCCAGGCTGTAGCGGCCACCCACCACGCTGGCTTCGCTGCGCGGGAACGGGCCTTCGGTCGTGCCGCGGAAGTTGTACAACAGCGGGACCTCGTCGGAAAACGCCAGCTCGTCCAGGGAGGTCACCGGCCGGTAGGGGAATTCGCAACCGGCGATCTGCATGCCCCTGCGCACCTCCGCCTCGTCGGCGATCAGCAGCACCTGGGCCTGGCGGCGCGCCTCGGGCTCGGCCAGCAGCCGGGCGACCAGCTCCGGGCCGATGCCGGCGGGGTCGCCCAGGACCATGGCGATACGGGGAAGGCGGGTGTTGCTCATGCGGTCGTCCTCATGTCGGTAGCGCCCTGCGGCAGGCGGAAGGCCGTGGGCTGGGTACGGTAGATACGTTGCGCGTTGCTGCAGAAGAGTCGTTCCTGCACCGCGTATGGCAGGTCGGCGACAATGCGCTTGAAGCCGCCGTAGATGTCGTCGAAGGAGCCGCAGAGGCCGTCCACCGGAAAGTTGCTGGCGAACATGGTCCGCTCGCCACCGAACATGGCGACGGTCTCGCGCACTATCCAGGCGTTGTCCTCGGCACGCCAGGGCCTGCCGGCCTGGCCGATGCCGGAGATCTTCACCGCCACGTTGGGCAGTTCGGCGAAGCGCGCCATGGCGGCGTGCCAGCCGGCCAGGCCCGCTTCGCTGCGGTCCGACGGCAGCCCGGCGTGGTTGAGGATCAGCAGGGTTTCCGGGAAGTCCCGCGCCAGGGCCTCGGCCTCCGGCAGGTTCCACCAGGGGCTCTGCAAGTCGAAGTGCAAACCGTGACGGGCGAGTTCCGCATAACCCCGGCGCCAGCCCTCGTCGCTCATCAGGCTGCGGCATTGGCCGACCTCGTCCGGCCGCACCGGACCACCGGGCTTGTGGCGTACGCTGCGCACCCGCTCGAAAGCGGCCTGGGCGGCCAGCACCTCGGCGGCGTCCGCGGCATGCAGCCAGGCCTGGGCCACCACCGCGTTGGGCGCGCCATAGCGGGCCGCGACCTGGTGGATGAAGCGGGTCTCGCCGATGGGATCACGCGGGTCCCACTCGGTTTCCACGTAGACCGTGGCCACCAGCTGGTGCGCGCCGGCATCCGCCAGGTAATCCTCCGGGAAGTAACGTCGCTTGATGGCGCTGTAGTCGCCATAGCGGAAGGGAATGTTCTCCTCCGTCGACAGCCAGGGGTGGTAGTTGCGCTGCGGGTCCCAGAAGTGATGGTGGGCGTCGGTAATCGGGCCATCGTAGAGCCGTTGCTCAGGCATCTTTCACCTCGTTGTTGTCCAGGCCGATGAGCAGGGTGCCGGCGACGAACAGGGCCGAGCAGCCGGCGAAGAAGCCGAGGACGCCGGCATAGCCGCCGAGGTACTGCAGGATCACCCCGACCAGGATCGGCACCAGGATGCCGCCCAGGCTGCCAGCCAGGTTCATCACCCCACCAATCAGGCCGACTCGCGCCGGCGCCGCCAGCAGCGCCGGGAAACTCCAGTAGAGGCTGCCCCACATGAGGAAGAAGGCGGTCAGGCAGAGTAGCGCCACGGCGGCGTAGGCGTCGTGCAGGGTGGGCAGCAGCATGAAAGCGCCCAGCGCCACCAGGCCGGAAAGTGTCAGCAGGCCCTTGGCCGCCAGGCCACGGCGTACGCCCTTGCGAATCAGGGCGTCGCAGAGGAAGCCGCCACAGAGCGAACCCGCCGCGCCGCAGAGGAAGATGATGAAGGTGGCGGCGCCTATGCCTTTGATATCGAAGCCGCGGGCCTGGGCCAGATAGCTGGGACCCCAGGTCAGCAGGCCGAAGAAAACCATGGCCCAACTGGCACGGCCCAGCAACATGCCGGTGAGGGAACGGGCGGCGATGCCGAGGCCCTTCAACTGCTGGCGGGCGGCCTCGGCGGCCGAGGTGTTGCGGCCGGCGTTGATGCGTTCCAGCTCCGCGGCATTGACGTCCGGGTGCAGCGCCGGGTCGTCCCGCAGGTAGCGCCAGGCCAGCCAGGCCATGGCCAGGGTGGCGATGCCGGCGACGAAGAAGGCGATGCGCCAGGAACCGAGCACGGCGATCAGATAGGCGATGATCAGGCCGCCCAGGGCGACGCCCAGCGGTCCGCCGCAATCCATGAGCACCGCGCCGCGGCTGCGCTCGCCGGGCGCCAGCCAGAGGGAGTTGAGCTTGCCGCCGGAGGGGAACAGCGGCGCTTCGGCGGCCCCCAGGGCAACCCGCGCGAAGAGCAGCGAGAGCCCGCCGGTGGCGAAAGCGGCCAGGGTCTGGAACAGGCCCCAGAGGCCCGTGGACCAGCCGATCACCCGGCGCGGGCCGTAGCGGTCGATCAGCCAGCCGCCGGGGATCTGCAAGAGCGCATAGGCCCAGAAGAAGCTGCTGAGGATCAGCCCCTGCATGCTCGGCGAGAGGTCGAACTCCTTGCCGATGGTGGGCATGGCGATGGACAACGAGACGCGGTCGATCAGGTTGATCACCGTGAGGGCGAAGATGATCGCGAAGATCCGCCAGCGAACGCGGGACGGGCGGGCGGCCGCGGCATTATCGGTGGAAGCAGGTGTAGGGGGCAGGCTGTGCGCTGCACTCGGATGAGCCATGGCTCTGACCTCTTTATCGTTCTTGTCGTCGGTGTTGCCGGCAGGCCTGGGCGCTGTCCGGCTTGGGGGCACTATTTCAAGGCCGAGCGATAACCGTCTAATCAAAACTCCTCATAGGCGTATTCCCTGGGGATATACCTTCACCTCTGCAGCCATCCATGGCCCTACAGGGCCTACCGATAACCTCAAGCTATCGCTGTATGCGTTTTATTGACTAGACGTAATAGGTAGCCCTTCCCACACTCGACCTCACTCATAACAAGCACAAGAAGAGGTCCACCATGCGAACCCCACCAGTTCGTCATTTCGCTCATCTGCTCACTGGCTGCGCCCTGCTCTGCTCCGCCGCCATCCCCGCCTTCGCCAGCACCTGGCAACCGGAAAAGAACGTGGAGATCGTCGTCGCCGGCGGCCCCGGCGGTGGCACCGACCAGCTCGGCCGCCTGATCCAGTCGATCATCAGCCAGCACAAGCTCCTCGACGTGAACACCGTGGTGATGAACAAGGGCGGCGGAAACGGCGCCGAAGCCTTCCTCGACATGAAGCTGGCCAAGGGCGATCCCGAACGCCTGGTGATCGGCACCAATAACGTCTACCTGCTGCCCCTGGTGGCCAAGCTGGGCTACCAGTGGACCGACCTGACCCCAGTGGCCGCCGTGGCCGAGGACGACTTCATCCTCTGGACCTACCAGGGCGCGCCCTGGCAGGACGCCAAGGGCTACTACCAGCAGGTCAAGGCCGACCCGGCGAAGATGCGCATGGGCGGCAGCCAATCCAAGGACGTCGACCAGACCCTGACCCTGCTGCTGAACCAGACCACCGGCAGCAAGCTCACCTACATCCCCTTCAAGAGCGGCAGCGAAGCGGCCACCCAGTTGGCCGGCAAGCACATCACCTCCAACGTCAACAACCCCGCCGAAAGCCTCAGCCAGTGGCGCGGCAACCAGGTGCAGCCGCTCTGCGTATTCAGCCAGACGCGCATGGCCTACTCGGAGAAGGTCGCCGGTGACAAGGCCTGGGCCGACGTCCCCACCTGCAAGGAGCAAGGGCTTGGAGTGGACCAGTACCGTTTCCCCCGCACCGTGTTCATGGCCGGCGATGTCAGCGCCGAGCAGCGCGATTTCTATGTCGAGCTGTTGCGCAAGGTCAGCCAGACGCCCGAGTTCAAGGCCTACGTCCAGCGTAACGCTCTGGTACCCACCTTCCTCGCCGGCGACGAGCTGACCGCCTACATCGAGAAGGACACCGCCCGGGTGACCCCGGTCTTCCAGCAAGCCGGCTGGCTGCGCCAGTGATCCAGCGCGGGCGCCGCCCCGCGCGGCGCCCGCCAGTGGAGTGAAACCATGTGCAGAAACCATGATTCGTCAGCATTGGTCGGCACCCGCTGGGTGGAAGCCGGCCTTGCGCTGTTCACCGCCGCCCTGGGTGGCGTGGTGATGATCGGCAGCCATGCCAGCGGTATCGGCTGGGGCGACGCCGGCCCGGAGCCGGGCTACTTCCCCTTCTATATCGGCCTGCTGCTGACCACCGCCAGCCTGGCCAACCTGCTGCTGACCCTGCTGCGCTGGCGCGCCCTGGGCGAGGCCTTCGTCAGCCGCGGCGCGTTCCGCCAGGTGCTGGCGGTATTCCTGCCCATCGCCCTGTACGTCGCCGCAATGCCCTTCACCGGCATTTACCTGGCCTCGGCGGGCTTCATCGCCTGGTTCATGTGGCGCGACCGCCAGCGCGAGAAATCCTATGGATTCCTGACCATAGTCGCGGTAGCTGGGGGCGCGACCCTGGCCAGCTACCTGATCTTCGCACTGTGGTTCAAGGTGCCGCTGCAGGCCGGCCCGCTGGCCATGTTGGGAGGGCTGCTGCGATGAGCGAGTTCGATTCCCTGATGCAGGGCATGAACCTGATCCTCACCCCCAGCCACATCGGCCTGATGGTGGTGGGCGTGCTGCTGGGCATCCTGGTCGGCGTGCTGCCCGGCCTCGGCGCGCCCAACGGCGTGGCGTTGCTGCTGCCGCTGACCTTCACCATGGAGCCGGTGTCGGCCATCATCCTGCTCTCCTGCATGTACTGGGGGGCGCTGTTCGGCGGTTCGATCACCTCGATCCTGTTCAATATCCCCGGCGAGCCCTCGTCGGTGGCGACCACCTTCGACGGCTACCCCATGGCCCGCCAGGGCAAGGCCGCAGAAGCGCTGACCGCTGCCTTCACCTCCGCCCTGCTGGGCGCCCTGGTGGGCGTGCTGCTGCTGACCTTCCTCTCCACGCGCATCGCCGAATTCGCCATGGCGTTCAGCTCGCCGGAGTTCTTCGCCGTCTACCTGCTGGCCTTCTGCACCTTCATCGGCATGAGCAAGAACCCGCCGCTGAAGACCGTGGTGGCGATGATGATCGGCTTCGCCATGGCCGCCGTGGGCATGGATACCGTGTCCGGGGACCTGCGCCTGACCTTCGACCAGAACTGGTTGCTGTCGGGCATCAGCTTCGAAGTGGCGGTGATCGGCCTGTTCGGCATCGGCGAGATCCTCTGCACCGTGGAAGAAGGCCTGGTGTTCCGCGGCGAGCGGGCACGCATCACGCCCATGGTGATCTTTCGCACCTGGGCCAAGCTGCCGCGCTTCTGGCTGAGCTGGCTGCGCAGCGCCCTGGTGGGCTGCTGGATGGGCATCACCCCGGGCGGGCCAACAGCGGCGTCGTTCATGAGCTACAGCCTGGCGCGACGCTTCTCGAAGAACCGCGAGAATTTCGGCAAGGGCGAGATCGAAGGGGTGATCGCGCCGGAAACCGCCGACCACGCCGCGGGTACCAGCGCCCTGCTGCCGATGCTGACCCTCGGCATCCCCGGCTCGGCCACCGCCGCGGTGATGCTCGGCGGCCTGATGATCTGGGGCCTGCATCCGGGACCGACGCTGTTCGTCGAGCAGCACGACTTCGTCTGGGGCCTGATCGCCAGCATGTACCTGGGCAACGTCGTCAGCCTGATCGTGGTGCTGGCCACCGTGCCGCTGTTCGCCTCGATCCTGCGCATCCCCTTCTCGATCATCGCCCCGATCATCGTGATGGTCTGCGCCATCGGCGCCTACTCGGTGCACAACGCGATGTTCGACGTCGCGCTGATGCTCGGCTTCGGCGCACTGGGCTACCTGTTCAAGAAGCTCGGCTACCCCATCGCCCCGCTAGTGCTGGCGGCCGTGCTGGGGGACAAGGCCGAGGACGCCTTCCGCCAATCCATGCTGTTCTCCAATGGCGAGCTGGGCATCTTCTGGTCCAATCCGCTGGTGGGCAGCCTGACCACGGCCGCCCTGCTGATGCTGTTCTGGCCGCTGCTGGCGTGGGGCGCCAAGGCGCTGGCCGGACTCCGTAGCTTCAAGGGCCGCGCCGAGAAAGCGGCCCCGTAGATGGGGCGGGCAGCGCTCGGCGAGCCGGCGATACCCATCACGGGATATCGATGGGTATCGCTCCGCTCCACCCATCCTACGGCCCTGATCCGGACACTGTAGAAGCGAGTTCATTCGCGAATGAATTCGCGCCTGCGCCGCCTTCCTCCACTTGGCAACGCCTGGCGATTCTTGTCAGGCTTGCCCCTCCTTCACCGCCGAGCCCCGTCCATGTCGCGCATCCCTGAAGCCGCCCTCATCCATAGCCGTCTGCGCCTGCGCCAGCTTCGCCTGATGCTCGCACTGGAAGAGTTGGGTTCGTTGCGCCGCGCCGCCGACGAAATCGGCATGACCCAGCCGGCCGCGACCAAGATGCTCCACGAGGCGGAGGGCCTGCTCGGCGTCGAACTGTTCGAGCGCCTGCCCCGCGGCATGCGCGCAACCCCCTTCGGCGAAACGGTGATCTACTACGCGCGGATGGTCTTCGCCGAACTCTCCGGCATGCGCGAAGAGCTGGCGGCACTGGAATCGGGCAACCTCGGCCGGGTTACGGTGGGCGCCATCCCGGCACTGGCCTCCGGCCTGCTCACCCGCACCATCGCCACCCTGAAGAAAAGCCACCCGCGCCTGTCCATGAGCATCCAGGTGGATACCAGCGACGTGCTGGTCCAGGCCCTGCAGCAGGACCAGTTGGACCTGGTGCTGGGGCGCATCCCCACCGGTGCGCGGGCCGACGACCTGCTGTTCGACAGCCTGGGGGAGGAAGAGCTCTGCGTGATCGCCGGCGCCCAGAACCCCATAGCCCGCGCCGAGAACCTGACCTGGACCGAGTTGCAGAACATGACCTGGGTCCTGCAGCAACACCCCAGCCCGATGCGCGCCATCGTCAACCAGGCTTTCCACAACGCACGCGTTGACATCCCCAGCAGCATCGTCGAGACCACCTCGATCATGACCCTGCTCTCCCTGCTGCAACAGACGGACATGATCGGTGTCACCCCGCGTTCGGTGGTGGAGGACTACCCCGGCCGTCACCTGCTGGCAGTGCTGCCGATTGCCTTCGAGCCACGCTTGCCGCCCTTCGGGCTGATCACCCGTCGTCACCGCATCAAGTCCTCGGCGATGCAGGCCTTCATCAGCGCGGTAAAGGCGGAACAGGCACTAGTCGAGGAATGACCGGGCATCGAACCGACTCGCACAACTACGAAATGTGGAATTACAATCGCCATATCAATGTTCCGAACGAGGCGACCGCCATGCGCTATCCCGAAGACCACAAGGCCGAGACCCACAAACGCATCGTCGCCGAGGCATCCCGCCGCTTCCGCGCCGACGGCATCGACGCGACCGGCCTGCAACCACTGATGAAGGCCCTGGGGCTGACCCATGGCGGCTTCTACGCGCACTTCAAGTCCAAGGACGCCCTGGTGGAGGAAGCCCTGCAAGCGGCGGCGAACGATGCCAACGCTCAGTGGACCAAGGCTTTCGCCAAGGAGCAGCCCCTGAAGAACTTCGTCGAACGCTACCTCTCGCCCCAGCATCGCGCCCACCCTGAGCAGGGCTGCCCGCTGCCCACCATGGCGGCCGAACTAGGTCAGCGCGGTAATGCCAGCCCCATCACCGATGGCGTGCTGGCCGGTCTGCTGGAACGCATGGAGAAGGAAACCGGCAGCACCGAACAGAGCCTGACCATGCTCGCCACACTGGTGGGCGCCCTGACCCTGTCCCGCAGCGTGGCCAGTGAAGAACTGTCCGACCGTATCCTGGCCAGCGCCCGTCAGACCCTCCTCGCTCAGGTCGAGGCCGCTCAAGCCGCCAAGGCCTGACCGCGCCGGCACCATCCGTCGCCTGCCGCTCTGCGCCCTCGGCGTCCGCCGAGGGCCGCCTATGCTTTCCAGATCAGACCGAAGCCGGCTGCACCTGGGTTGCACCCTCCCTCGCCCAGCCACCTTGCTATTGCAGAACCCCTGAAATTCCAGGCCATCGCGGCAACCAGGCGCAACCAAGCACGAGCGCAACCTCGACCTTTCATCCGGAGAAGTTCGTCAGATCCAAAACCTTTGGTTGCACCCGGTTGCACCCCTTGTAGGACATCGCTACTCTTTGCGCCGCTAACGCCGTGGGACCACGGCTGATAAGAGGACAAGAAATGGCTACGAGCACCACCCTTGGCGTGAAACTGGACGAAGCAACCCGCGATCGCCTCAAGGAAGCTGCGCGCAGAATCGAGCGCACCCCGCACTGGCTGATCAAGCAAGCGATCTTCAGCTACCTCGAAGCACTGGAAAGCGGCATGACCCTGCCGGAACTCCAGGGCATCGCCCAGCGCCTGGCCGAAGGTGACCACGACGCGCTCGAAGCACTGCCCGAATCCATCCACCAGCCGTTCCTCGAATTCGCCGAAAGCATCCTGCCGCAATCCGTGCTGCGCGCGGCCATCACCGCCGCCTATCGCCGCCCCGAGCAGGAAGCCGTGCCCATGCTGCTGGAGCAGGCCCGCCTGCCCGCCGAGATGTCCGACGCCGCCTACAAGCTGGCCTACGGCATCGCCGAGAAGCTGCGCAACCAGAAGAGCGCCGGCGGCCGCGCCGGTATCGTCCAGGGCCTGCTGCAGGAGTTCTCCCTGTCCTCCCAGGAAGGCGTGGCGCTGATGTGCCTGGCCGAAGCCCTGCTGCGCATCCCGGACAAAGGCACCCGTGACGCCCTGATCCGCGACAAGATCAGCACCGGCAACTGGCAGCAGCACCTGGGCCAGAGCCCGTCGATGTTCGTCAACGCCGCGTCCTGGGGCCTGCTGATCACCGGCAAACTGGTCTCCACCCACAACGAATCCGGCCTCTCCAGCTCGCTCAACCGCATCATCGGCAAGAGCGGCGAGCCGCTGATCCGCAAGGGCGTGGACATGGCCATGCGCCTGATGGGCGAGCAGTTCGTCACCGGCGAAACCATCGCCGAAGCCCTGGCCAACGCCACCAATTTCGAAGCCAAGGGCTTCCGCTACTCCTACGACATGCTCGGCGAAGCCGCGCTGACCGAGGAAGACGCCCAGCGCTACTACGCCTCCTACGAGCAGGCCATCCATGCCATCGGCAAGGCCTCCCACGGCCGCGGCATCTATGAAGGCCCGGGCATCTCCATCAAGCTTTCCGCCTTGCACCCGCGCTACAGCCGCGCCCAGTACGAGCGCATGATGGGTGAGCTGTACCCGCGCCTGCTGTCGCTGACCCTGCTGGCCAAGCAGTACGACATCGGCCTGAACATCGACGCCGAGGAAGCCGACCGCCTGGAAATCTCCCTCGACATGCTCGAGCGCCTCTGCTTCGAGCCATCCCTGAAAGGCTGGAACGGTGTCGGCTTCGTCATCCAGGCCTATCAGAAGCGCTGCCCGTACGTGATCGACTACGTGATCGACCTTGCCCGCCGCAGCAACCATCGCCTGATGATCCGCCTGGTGAAGGGCGCCTACTGGGACAGCGAGATCAAGCGCGCCCAGGTCGACGGCCTGGAAGGCTTCCCGGTCTACAGCCGCAAGGTCTACACCGACATTTCCTACATCGCCTGCGCGCGCAAGCTGCTGGGCGTGCCAGACGCGATCTACCCGCAGTTCGCCACCCACAACGCCCACACCCTGTCGGCCATCTACCAGATCGCCGGCCAGAACTACTACCCGGGCCAGTACGAATTCCAGTGCCTGCACGGCATGGGGGAACCCCTGTACGAGCAAGTGGTGGGCAAGGTCGCCGACGGCAAGCTGAACCGCCCGTGCCGCATCTACGCACCGGTCGGCACCCATGAAACCCTGCTGGCCTACCTGGTGCGCCGCCTGCTGGAAAACGGCGCCAACACCAGCTTCGTCAACCGCATCGCCGACCACAGCATCTCCATCAAGGAACTGGTGGAAGACCCGGTGGCCAGTGCCGAAGCCATGGCCAGCGTCGAGGGCACCCTGGGCCTGCCGCATCCGCGCATCCCGCAGCCCAAGGCCCTGTACGGCGAAGCTCGCGTCAACTCCAGCGGCATCGACATGGCCAACGAACACCGCCTGGCCTCCCTGTCCAGCGCCCTGCTGAGCTCCGGCCATGCCGACTGGCGCGCCCAGCCGATGCTCGGCTGCCCGGCAAGCGAAGGCCCGGTCGAGCCGGTGCTGAACCCTGCTGACCATCGCGACGTGGTCGGCCACGTGCAGAACGCCACCACGGTCGACGTCGGCAATGCCGTGCTGGCCTCCATCACCGCCGCACCGATCTGGCAGTCCACCCCGCCGGTTGAGCGCGCCGCCGCCCTGGATCGCGCCGCCGACCTGATGGAAGCCGAGATGCAGCCGCTGATGGGCATCCTCGTCCGCGAGGCCGGCAAGACCTTCGCCAACGCCATCGCCGAAGTGCGCGAAGCCGTGGACTTCCTGCGCTACTACGCCGCCCAGGCGCGCCACGACTTCGCCAACGACAGCCACCGCCCGTTGGGTCCGGTGGTCTGCATCAGCCCGTGGAACTTCCCGCTGGCGATCTTCGCCGGACAGGTGGCCGCCGCCCTGGCTGCCGGCAACACCGTGCTGGCCAAGCCGGCCGAACAGACCCCGCTGATTGCCGCCCAGGCCGTGCGCATCCTGCTCCAGGCCGGCGTGCCGGAAGGCGTGGTGCAGCTGCTGCCGGGCCTCGGTCACACCGTGGGCGCCGCCCTGGTGAGCGACGAGCGCGTGAAAGGCGTGATGTTCACCGGCTCCACCGAAGTCGCCGGCATCCTCGCCCGCAACGTCGCCGGCCGCCTGGACGCCCAGGGCCGCCCGATCCCGCTGATCGCCGAAACCGGCGGCCAGAACGCCATGATCGTCGACTCCTCCGCCCTCGCCGAGCAGGTGGTGACTGACGTGATCGCTTCCGCCTTCGACAGCGCCGGCCAGCGCTGCTCCGCCCTGCGCGTCCTGTGCGTGCAGGAAGACGTGGCCGACCGCGTGGTGGAAATGCTCAAGGGCGCCATGGCCGAGTGCCGCATCGGCAACCCCGAGCACCTGAACGTGGACATCGGCCCGGTGATCGACGCCGAAGCCAAGGGCAACATCGACAAACACGTCCAGGCCATGCGCAGCAAAGGCCGCAGCGTGTTCCAGATCGCCCGCACCGAGGGTGACGTGATGCAGCGCGGCACCTTCGTGATGCCGACCCTGATCGAACTGGACAGCCTGGCGGACCTGGAGCGCGAGATCTTCGGCCCAGTGCTGCACCTGCTGCGCTACAAGCGCGAGGACATGGACGCCCTGCTCGACCAGATCAACGGCACCGGCTATGGCCTGACCCTGGGCGTGCACACCCGCATCGACGAGACCATCGCCAAGGTCGTGGACAAGGCCCATGCCGGCAACCTGTACGTCAACCGCAACATGGTCGGCGCCGTGGTCGGCGTGCAGCCCTTCGGTGGCGAAGGCCTGTCCGGTACCGGTCCGAAAGCCGGCGGCCCGCTCTACATGTATCGCCTGCTGGCCACCCGCCCGGCCGACGGCGTCAGCCGCACCTTCCAGCGCCTGGACGGCACCAGCATCGCCGACAGCCAGCAGCGCACCGCCCTGCAGGAACGCATGGGCAAGCCGCTGGAAGCCCTCAAGGGCTGGGCCGCGAAGAACGGCAAGGAAAGCCTGGCCAGCCTCTGCGACAACTTCGCCGAACTGTCCCAGAGCGGCCTGAGCCGCACCCTCCCCGGCCCGACCGGCGAGCGCAACACCTATGTGCTGCTGCCCCGCGAGACCGTGCTGTGCCTGGCCGACGACGAGGCCGACCTGCTGACCCAACTGGCCGCTTCCCTGGCCGTCGGCAGCAGCGTGCTGTGGGCCACCAGCGAGCTGACCGGCAAGCTGCGCGGCACCTTGCCGAAGGCAGTGCAGGCGCGCATCCAGCTGGCAGCCGACTGGAGCCAGACTGAAGTGGCCTTCGACGCCGTCCTGCACCACGGCGACTCCGACCAACTGCGCGGCGTCTGCCAGCAGGTCGCGTCCCGCAAGGGGCCGATCATCGGTGTCCAGGGCCTTTCCCAGGGCGAGACTGCGATCCCGCTGGAACGCCTGCTGATCGAGCGCGCCATCAGCGTCAACACCGCCGCTGCTGGCGGCAATGCCAGCCTGATGACCATCGGCTGACGCCCCGCCACGCCTGCGGGCGTGGCACCGCTTCAACCCGGCGTCCGCTCACAAGGCGGGCGCCGGCCGCAACACCGGAGGCACTGCCTCCAGACGGGCCGCCTTACCGGGCGCCTTCGTCCACTCTTCTCTTCGACGGTTGGCTGTCAACTGACGGCAATGGGGGCACGCCACAAGCGTGCCCCCTTCTTTTTGCGTGCACGAACATCAGGCATCGCCCGGCCACTCCCTCCGCGACTTACCGCTTCAGCGTCGCACCGGGCTTGCATCCGTACGGTTCGAGAACTTCCCAGATGTCTCCCCGATCGAACAGACGCCACCCCTGCGCCGTGAACCGCATCAGGTCGTCGTCCGAGGGAAACGAATAGTAGGCGCCAGCCGTAGCATCCTGCGGCTCACCAACGACGGGCGTTCCATCTTCCAGGCGGCGGATGGCACTCAAGATCAAGTCGGCTCCCAAGGGGTAGAGCGAAAGGATGTGCCAGAACAAGGAGCGGTCCTTCACCACTGGTCTGCGCGCCTTGTCGATAACGGCCCCCCTGTCGATACCCGGACTATCGATCCAGTGGAGCGTGCAGCCGATTTCATCGTCGCCGTTCAGCAAGGCCCGGAAGGTAGCGAGCACGCCCCGATATTGAGGCAGCAGGCCCGAGTGCAGATTGAGGATGCCGCACCGCGGAATCCCCAGCACATTGGCATCCAGTATCAGACCGAAGCGAATCGAGACGAACAGGTCGGCTCGCATGTCGTGCAGTTGCTGCAGCGCTGCCGGATCTTTCACGGTCGAAAGTACCTGCAGCGGAATACCGAAGCGTCGCGACAGCTCGCCGAAACCGGCATATCGCTCGCAGCCAGGACTGGTCAGCTCGATGAGGGGGAAGACCAGTTCGCCGAACAGGTCCTGCTCGACAAAGGCCAGCTGTCCCAGCATCCGCGCCCGCACCCCGCTGCTCGCGCCAACCCGCTCGGAAAGGAAAATACCGACGGTATGCCGATGGAGCTCGGGCAACAGCAGATTGAGGATGAAGTTGCTCTCGATGTCCCGATTGACCAGAAAGACGATTCTCATGGCGGCACCACCAGCCGGCTTGAGCACGAGCGTTGATCTCAAATGAGATTAGCAGCACCCAAGCAGCGATCTGGCCGGGCGGGCCGCCCCCCGGGTCAGGATTCACGACATGCCAATACCCGGAGGGCTCGGAGAACACGCAAGCCGGTCAGGCTGCAGGCAGCGCCTACTTGCCCCCGAGAATCAGACAGGTCGTGGAGCCGGTCGCATAGAGCTTGCCATCCACATCGTAGATGCGCCCCTCGGCCAGCGCGGTGGAGCGACCGACATGAATGATCCGCCCTTCGGCACGTACCGGGCCGGTCTTGCTGGTCAGCGCGCGGATGTAGCTGATGCGCAGGTCGGTGGTGGTATAGCCCTGGCCTTTCTCCAGGTGGGTGTGGATCGCACAACCCATGGCCGAGTCCAGCAATGTCGCGGCATAACCGCCGTGCACCGAACCTATGGGGTTGTAGTGCTGCATCTGTGGCACCCCCTGGAAGATGAAACGCTCCTTCGACCACTCGATCGGCACGAAGCCCATCAGCTCTCCGATGGGCGGTGCAGGCAGTTCGCCTCGGCCGATGCCGTCGAAGAATTCCATCGGGCTGAGCGTCGCCACCTCCGCGATGCTCATGGTGCCGGGCTTCAGCCGGGTGCGGATTTCGGCCTCGGCCGCCAGCCAGACTTGCAGTTTTTCTTCGCGGGACAGATCGCTCATCGGGTTTCTCCTGGGTCATCCAGCTCAATTAAATGATGATCGCAATATATATGAACCGGAGAAAATCGGAACTCCCGTTCGGAAGCTCCGGCCCGCTTCAAAGGTCCATCTGCTTGGCGATGATCTCGTTCATGATCTCCCTCGTGCCGCCACCGATGGAGAGAATGCGGTTGTCGCGATAGAGACGCTCCACCAGGCTTTCGCGCATGTAGCCCATGCCGCCAAGGATCTGCACGGCGTCATAGGTGAGGCGGTCGGCGATATCGGTGGCGAAGTTCTTCGCCATGGAGATCTCCTTGATCACGCTCTTGCCCGCCGCCATCTTCGCCGCCTGGCGATAAGTGAACTCACGCGAGACCTCCAACTGAGTGGCCATCTCCGCCAGGCGGTGGCGGAGAATCTGGAAGCGGACAATGGGCTTGCCGAAGGCCTCCCGCTCCCGCCCCCACTTCAGCGACTCCTCCAGTGCCAGTTGCGCAGTCATGTTGGCCATGATGGCCAGAGCCAGGCGCTCGTTCTGGAAGTTGGCCATGATGCAGGCGAAACCCATGTTCTCCATGCCGATCAGGTTCTCCACCGGCACCTTGCAGTCGTCGAAGAACAGCTCGGCGGTATCCGAGGCCCACCATCCCATCTTCTTCAGCTTGCGACCGACGCTGAAGCCCGGGGTGCCCTTCTCCACCAGCAACAGACTCACACCACCGAAGCCTTCGCCGCCTGTGCGCACCGCCACCGTGTAGTAGTCGGCCCGCACGCCGCTGGTGATGAAGGTCTTGCTGCCGGTAACGCGGTAGAACTCGCCGTCGCGAACCGCACGGGTCTTGAGGTTTGCCACATCCGAACCGCCGGAGGGCTCGGTGACCGCCAGGGCCATGATCTTCTCGCCGGCCAATACTTGGGGCACGATGCGCTCGCGCAGCTCGTTGCGCCCCCACTTGATCACCGGCGGCAGGCCGATATCCAGGGAACCCAATCCGGCCACCAGCCCGCCCGAACCACAGTGCATCAGCTCCTCGCTGGCAGCGACCTTGGCGAACAGGTCGCCCTCATGGCTGCCGCCGAACGCCTCCGGGTAGCCGATTCCCAGAATGCCCGCTGCGCCGGCCTTGAGGTAAAGCTCGCGGGGAAACTCTTCGGCCTCCTCCCACTCGGCGATATGGGGCAGGATTTCCCGCTCGACAAAGCGGCGCACCGAGTCCCGCACCAATTGATGGGACTCGTCGAAGTATTCCTGGTAGGCAGACATGGCAATGCTCCCCGGTAAGATCGAATGAACTTACCGAGCGCTTGCTTGGTTTTCAAGGCGAGACTTGTGCCATCGGCAAGGCCGTATCAGCCGTGCCCTACCCCGCTCAGAGCCCGATCGGGCGACGCCCCGCCAAGGCGTGCGCCAGGGTGCCGCCGTCCACCAGCTCCAGCTCGCCGCCCAGGGGCACGCCGTGGGCGATCCGGGACACGATGATGGACTTTGGCGCGAGCAGCTGGGCGATGTAGTGGGCAGTGGCCTCGCCCTCCACCGTGGGGTTGGTGGCCAGGATCACCTCGGCGAAGCTGCCCGCCTCGATGCGTGCCATCAGCTCCGGAATACCGATGGCTTCAGGGCCGAGCCCATCCAGGGGCGACAGGTGCCCCTTGAGCACGAAAAAGCGGCCGCGATAGCCGGTCTGCTCCACGGCGAACACATCCAGCGGCCCCTCCACCACGCAGAGCAGGGAATCGTCGCGGCGCGGATCGGCACACTGCGGGCACAGCTCTTCCTCGCTCAGGGTCCGGCACTGCTTGCAGTACCCCACCCCCTCCATGGCTGCCGTCAGCGTCTGCGCCAGGCGCAGGCCGCCACTGCGGTCGCGCTCCAGCAGTTGCAGCGCCATACGCTGTGCCGTCTTCTGGCCCACGCCGGGCAGGATGCGCAATGCGTCGATCAGTTGGCGGATCAGCGGGCTGAAGCTCATGGGACCTCGAAAAAAGCTGCAAGCTGCAAGCTGCAAGCTGCAAGCTGCAAGCTGCAAGCTGCAAGCTGCAAATGGTTCGGGGAATCGCGCCATGCCGCAAACTCCAACTTGAAGCTTGTGGCTTGGCGCTTGCGGCTGCCTTAGAACGGCATTTTGAAGCCAGGAGGCAACTGCATGCCGGCGGTCATGCCAGCCATCTTTTCCTGGTTGTTCTGCTCGATCTTGCGTACGGCGTCGTTCACCGCGGCAGCGATCAGGTCTTCAAGGATTTCCTTGTCTTCCTGCATCAGGCTGTCGTCCAGGGTGACGCGCTTGACGTCATGGCGACCGGTCATCACCACGCTCACCAGACCGGCACCGGACTGACCGGTGACTTCGGCATTGGCCAGCTCTTCCTGCATCTTCTGCATCTTTTCCTGCATCTGTTGGGCCTGCTTCATCAGGCCTGCCATGCCACCCTTCATCATGGTGATTGTCCTCAACGGTCAAGGGGTTCAATGGTGTCAGCGCGTACCTGTGCGCCGAACAGTTCGATCATTTTCAGCACCAGCGGATCGCTGGCAATGGCCTCTTCGGCCAGACGCTGACGAGCGGCGCGTTTTCGCGCGGCAGCCTGGGCCGGGGTTTCCTGCTCGGGGCGGCGCACTTCCACTTCGAGCTTCAGGGCTCGCCCGTGGTACTGGTTCAGCGCGTCATTCAGGCGACGCTGCTGGTTGGCATTGAACAGCGCGCTCTGCGCCGGGTCCAGGTGCAGGCGCCAGACGTCGCCCTCCACCGCCACCAGGGTGCAGTTGGCGCCGATGTTGCCGGTCATGCCCGACAGCCCGAGCCGTGGGAACAGGTCCAGCCATTCAGCAGCCAGACCGGTGGCTGGCTGCGCCGCGGGCAGCACTTCCGGCTCGGCAGCGGGCGTTTCGGCAGGACCGAAGTCGTCCAGGTAGGCGATGCTGCCGGCATCGGCCTCGTAGTAATCATCGTAATCGCCGGGTGGCGGCTCATCGCCAGCCTCGTCGACCGCCACAGCCGCTTCGGGCTGGACTGGCGCCACGGGCTCGGCCTTGGCGGGCGCAGGTTCGGCAATCGGCGCCGATTCGGGCTCAGGCTGGGGCTCGTGGACGGACACCGCTGCTACCGGGACGGAAGGTTCCTCCCAGGGCAGGTCGACCACTTCGGCCGGCGCCTCGACCACGGGAGCGGGCTGCGCCTCCACTACGGGCGCGGGAACGGGGTCGGCCACCGGTTCGGCGACCGGCGCCTCTGGCACCTCTTCCACAACAGGCGTGGCAACCGCGGCCTCGACCACAGGCGCAGGCACTTCGACCACCGGAGCCGGAGCCGGAGCCGGAGCCGGAGCCGCGACAGGCTGATTGACCACAGGCGCAGGTGCAACCGCGGGTGCAGGTGCCTGCAAGGGAGCGGGCGCCGGAGCGGAAACGGCAACCGGAGCCGACGAAGCGGCCCCGGCCACTGGTTTGTTCTGGGGATCAGTCGTGGCCTGGCTGATCCCCGGATCCTTTAGCACCACCTTGGGCGCGCCCTCGGCATCGGCCGGACGGAACGCCAGCATCCGCAGCAGCACCATCTCGAAGCCGCTGCGGGGGTCCGGCGCCAACGGCAGGTCGCGTCGGCCGATCAGCCCCATCTGGTAATAGAACTGCACGTCTTCACCGGGCAGCGCCTGGGCCAGCGCCAGCACGCGCTCGCGGTCGCCCTGGCCGTTGTCGACCGCATCCGGCAGCACCTGGGCGATAGCCACGCGGTGCAGCACGTTGAGCATTTCGGAGAGCACGCCGTTCCAGTCCGGCCCCTGCTCGGCCAACTGACGCACGGCCTCCAGCAGTGCGCGGGCGTCGCCCTGCAGCAGCGCATGGAGCACGCCATAGACCTGGCCATGGTCGAGGGTGCCGAGCATGGCGCGTACGTCGGCCGCCAATACCTTGCCTTCACCGAAGGCGATGGCCTGGTCGGTGAGGCTCATGGCGTCGCGCATGGAACCGTCGGCGGCGCGGCCCAGCAGCCAGAGCGCGTCGGTCTCGAAAGGCACATTCTCGGCGCCGAGCACGTGGGTCAGGTGTTCCACCACGCGCTCCGGCGGCATGTTCTTCAGGGAGAACTGCAGGCAGCGCGACAGGATGGTGACGGGCAGTTTCTGCGGGTCGGTGGTGGCCAGCAGGAACTTGACGTGGGGCGGCGGCTCTTCGAGGGTCTTCAGCAGTGCGTTGAACGAGTGCGTGGAGAGCATGTGCACTTCGTCGATCAGGTAGACCTTGTAACGGCCACGGCTGGGCGCGTACTGCACGTTGTCGAGCAGTTCGCGGGTATCTTCCACCTTGGTCCGGCTGGCGGCGTCCACTTCGATCAGGTCGACGAAACGACCCTCGTCGATCTCCCGGCAGACCGAGCACTGACCGCAGGGGGTGGAGCTGATGCCGGTTTCGCAGTTCAGGCACTTGGCGAGAATACGCGCGATGGTGGTCTTGCCGACACCGCGGGTACCGGTAAACAGGTAGGCATGGTGCAGGCGCTGGTTATCCAGGGCATTGATCAAGGCTTTCAGCACATGGGTCTGGCCGACCATTTCGCGGAACGAGCGCGGACGCCATTTACGTGCAAGAACCTGATAACTCATTGAAAACCATCGCGTCTGGGAGAGCAGAAGGATCTAATGCTAGCGGAGCGATGCGCAAATTGCATCCGATGCGAACGGTGCTCTGTTCAATCCGCCCGGCAACGGGCATTGTGGAGCACCGCCCACCCAGACAAGGGAGCCCGATGCGCTCATTTGTCCTTGCCGTTCTCCTCTGCTGGAGCGCCCTTGCCAGCGCCACGCCCGCCCCGTTGCGCTTCTCCGCAGTGGACAGCTGGGCCATGCCGGTCGCCGAATTCAAGGAGAACCGCCTGGTCGGCGGTATCGTCCACGACCTGATCGAACGCCTGTCGCAACGGCTCGACCTGCCGGCCCAGGTGCAAGTCCTGCCACGCAATCGCGTGGAACTGGCGCTGCGGCAGGGCGAAATCGATGTGCGCTGCTACATCAGCCCGAAATGGATCACCAATAGCGGTGAATACCTCTGGAGCGTGCCCCTCCTCCAGCAGCGCGACCTGATCGTGGCGCGCCATGGCACAGATCTGCTTGCGAGCCCGGAAGCCCTGTCCGGGCAGAGCATCGGCACGGTGCTGGGCTACACCTACCCGCGCCTGCAGCAGCTGATCGACCACGGCGCGATCCATCGTGACGAAGCCCGAAACCAGGATCTGGTACTGCAGAAACTACTGGCCGGCCGCTACCGATATGCCGTGAGCAACGCGCTGGCCCTCGGCTGGTTCAACCGCGAGCTGCCCGACGCCGATCAGCTGATCGGCGTCGCCACCCTGGAAGAAGAGCCCGTGAGCTGCCTGGTGCGCAACGACCCGGACCTGCCGGCACAGCGCATTCTGCTCGCGCTGTCGCAGATGAAGGAATCGGGGGAAATCGACGAGATCCTGGCGCGGTACCGCTAGAGATCAGGCGCCGGATGAGAAAAGGTTGCTCTTCGGGACTTTCAGCCCTCGCCCCATAGTGGCGAGCTCATGGTCGTGTCGTACGACGCAAACATGACGTTGAAACTTACGCTGACACGCAGTCGGTCACTTGCGTTCACTGACACCGAATGTGGCAACCAGGCCGGGAATATCAGCAGAGCACCGTCGCGGACCGTAATCACGACCTGGTCGGTGTTGTACGCCATCAAGGCAGTAACTGGCGGGCGAATAACGGCTGCCTGGGGGCGTGGATCATGAAAGTTGATCGTGTCGGCCCCTTCCTGCGTCTGCACGTAATAAACGCCGCTCAGGAAATTGTTGGGGTGGCTGTGCATCGGATGGGCCGCCCCAGGGCCGAGTGCATTGGCCCAGCAACCGGTGATGCGGAACGGGGCGTCGACCACCTTGATGAACGCAAGCACATCGCTCACGGCTGCCTCGATATGGTTGACCAGCGCCGCCAATTCCGGCTCTCGATGCAGCGCGTACCCGGACTGCCAGGCGACGCCTGCGCCGGTTCCTCTCCCCTCCCCCATGATCCTTTCGACATAGGCAAGCAGATCCCGGTTGAGTGGCTCGTAGCAGGCAGGCTCGAGCTGGCTTTGCCAGACAAAGGTCGGGAACAGGCGGACGACTTCAGGACTGGTGGGTGGCATGGCTGCTCACCGCATGGCGTGGGTCTCTACCAGTTTAGTCTGCGCACCAATGCACCCCGCCATAGCCGACCTCGCCAGAGTGGGCAGCACCTTGCCGAGCACAGAGCAGGAACCCGGAGAAAGAATCAACGAGAAGGTCCATCCCAGGGAGTCTGTCGAAATCAATTACAGAGGAAGACAAGCGAAAGATGAACGTAGTGAACGATATGCCGCACAAGTAAACGCCCAGGTGATTTCGTAAGCCCCTACGGGCCAACCTGCCCATCCTTTATAGTCGCTCTAATAATTCAAATACTCCTCAAGGGTCGCCCATCCTCTTTCACGCGCCTTGGCTATCGTCGCCGCTGCATTTTCGGCCGCTTCGATCAACTGGTCCTTCGTACAAACCTCATTAACCCGTATATCTCCCTTTTCAAATTGGGCGACGAATCTTCTCGCCTCAGCAATAAGTTTTGCACACGCATCATCAGGTTTTAATTTTGGCCTCCACTCCTTCTCCAACTCCAAGGCACACATGCTTGTTCGCAGCTTGAGATCGAATGTGTGACTGCAGTCCAAACCGTATGCCGCTGCGCTCGCTGCATAACACGAGACAGAAATTAGAGCAGTGAATAGTCGTGATCTCGATTGCCTCATATCGACCACACCCTCCCTGCGAGGCCATATATGAGTTTAGGTCACGAAGAGGCGTCAACTGTCATCCAGGCATCCGTAGCCACTGAAATTGGCGACCTGAACCACCCCAAGGATCACCAGGATGACAACGACAGATAACGCCCGGGTATATCGCCACTCCCCGACTCTTCCGGATTGCTACGCACAAGCAACGTCGCTTGAGAATGGTCATCGGCCAGAAAGGGGGAGGAGCTGGAGTTGGGCCGAACAGTGAAGATATTGAGCGAACAGATACGATGCATCGCATGGCGCACCGCTCAGGTGTACCTGAATGCTGTCACACTCTTGGATTTTCTGGCAGGAAAAGTCTTTTAGAATTAAAGACTTAGAGATTGGAGGTGACCCCACCAGCCACACCCCGGCACACGATTTCACCGCTGCGGCTGCTCCCTTCCGGGCCTGACCGGGTTCACGGCTGATCGTTGCGGGGGGACCGGCAGGGCCACCATCACGCAGCTCGCCAGATCGACGAGCCGCGCCATTGTACCGGCTCTTCGCCAACTTACAACCGCTAAAAACGTTTTCCTTACAAGCACTTGCGAATCAGCCTCGAAAGCACAGCCGATGCAGGGCGCAGCCCTGCGAGCTCGGCCAGTCCTTCAACGACAAACGCCGATGCGGCGACAACCTGTCGCACTCGCCGCAACAACGGCCCGTACGGCTGCGCAATTTCGGTGTAAAAACCCCGCCACCCGGCCGGACGGCTCGCACATTCGTGCTAACTTCCTTGTCGATTCGATCCCCGGCCGCTACCTCCGTCGCACTTCCAGACTGGCCGCTTGTCTCAGCAAGGGCCGGCGTGACCGGACAGGCCACGAGCCAGACACTCATTGAATGGAGCTACACCATGGCAATCACCAAAGACCAGCTGATCTCTGACATCGCAGAAGCCACCGATTCCACCAAGGCCGCCGTGCGCGCCATGCTGGATCAACTCGGCGAGATCGTCAGCGACTCCCTGGAGAACAGTGATGAGATCACCCTGCCGGGCATCGGCAAGCTGAAGGTCGGCGAGCGCCCCGCTCGTACCGGTCGCAACCCCCAGACCGGCAAGACCATCGAGATCGCGGCGAAGAAGGTGGTCAAGTTCGTTCCGGCCAAGGCGCTGACCGACGCGGTCAACAAGTAAATAAAAAGGGGCAGGCCGATGGCCTGCCCCTTTCTTCATCCCGCCCGTCTCAGGGCATAGCGACCGGGCGCGCTTCCGGGCCCGGCACAACGGCCACCGGCTCACTCACAGTCGAATTGCTCCCTACCCCGCGCAACCGACGAATCTGCTGCACCCGGTTGAGGTTGTCCCAGGCCGTCTGGTAATGGGCCGGCGACTGATCGATGGCACTGCGGAAGAACTGTTCAGCTTCATCCAGCTTGCCTTCCACCAGGCATATGTAGCCTACGTCGTTGCTTGCCTCGGCGCGCGCTTCCACTTGCTCGAACGCCGAGATGGCCTCTTCGTAACGCGCCATCCGCGCCAGCAGCAGGCCGTAGTTCCTCCAGAGAGACTTGTAGTTCGGCTCATAGCTTATGCCCTGCTTGTAGGCGCGTTCAGCCTCGGGCCAGTGCCCTGCCAGATAGTAGGAATAGCCCAGGCTGTTCTGCACCAGACCCGAGCGGGGCTCGATTTGCATGGCCAGGCGGTAGTAGCTCTCGGAAAGCGCGAAATTCTCCTTCAGGTCCGCCAGCACCCCCAGACCGTTGTAGACCCGCACCGGCGAATTGCTGTCCACCTTGAGCTTCGCGGCATCGGCAAAGCTTACCGTCGGAGAGGCGCCAAGCCGCCGCTGGTCTTCTCCTACCGCCCGAAGCAGGAACTCCTCGGCCTTCTGATACTCGCGGACGCTAAGCTTGAGCAGCCCCATTTCGCCCAGGGCACTCAGGTTGTTCGGGTCGCTGCCCAGAACCTCGTTGAACGCCATTTCGGCCAACTGGCTATTACCCCGCTCACGGTGGATACGGCCCACCCAGACCAGGGCTTCATAGCGCTTCGGGTCCAGCTCGAGGGCCCGCAGGTATTGGAACAGCGCCTGGTCCAGGTCGCCCGCCTGGTAGGAGCGAGCTGCCATCAGCATGGCCTGGTCGGGTGAATTGACCTCTTTCTGCACCTGGTAGAGCACGGAATTGTCGCCGCTGTAGACCGAGCGCATGCCGCTCGGCGCATCCGGCCCCATTGTCTGACATCCGGACAGCACGGCCATCATGGCCACCAGCAGACTGACTCTGTTCATGTCAAAGCTTCCCGAAGGTTTTGAGTATCCCAAGGATCACCGGCCCAATGGCCACCAGGAAAAAGCTCGGCCACAGGCAGAAGATTAGTGGGAATACCAGCTTGGTGCCGATTTTCGCCGCCTGCTCTTCGGCAGCCTGGGTACGGCGGTCACGAAACTCTTCGGCGTAGATGCGCAAGGTGTCGGCGACGCTGGTACCGAAACGGATGCTTTGCGAGAGCAGACTGACCAGCCCCTGCACGTCTTCCAGGCCGGTGCGTTCCGCAAGATTCTTGAGGGCCTTGGTGCTGGGAATGCCCGCGCGGATCTCCACGTTGACCATCGCCAGCTCCTCGGCCAATTCGGCCTGGCTCACGGCCATCTCGTCAGCCACCCGCTCGATAGCCTGCGGCAAGGCCAGACCCGACTCGACGCACACCACCATAAGATCCAGTGCGTCCGGGAACGCGGCCCGTAGGCGACCAATCCGAGCCTCCTTGCGCTTTTCCACGAACACCGCCGGAGCCAGCCAGCCGACACCGAGCGCAAACACCGCGATAAGCAACGCGATGGTCATCGAAAGTTTCGGCAGCAACGGCAGCAGAAGCAGAGCCACCCCCAATAAAAGAAACGGGAACAGGAAGCGGATCGCCCAGTACATCTGCACGGCCGAAGCTGAACGGTAACCGGCGTGCATCAGCAAGGTGCGGGTGCCGGAAACCTTGCTTTCGTCTCCGGACGCTATGCGCTGCCCTACCCCCTCCAGCAGCAGGTGCAAATTGCTCGGTGGACGCTGGCCTGTGGCGAGATCGCCGTGGCCACGCTTGATCAGAGTCAGGCGGCGTTGCACCGGATCCTGCAATCCGAGTATCAGCAGTCCCACTGTGACTGCGGCAAGTACCGCGCTCAAACCAATGGCACCAAGGAACAGCAAACGCCCAACCTGCTCGTTGCCCACTGCTCCATTGATCAACGCAAGCAGATAGTCCATGACACACCCCCTCCCGTCAGCGGGCGGAACTCAGACCTGGATTCGGATGATCTTGCGGATCCAGAGGATGCCCAACAGCATGGCGACGAAGGCAGCCATTACCATCTTCTGACCAAGGGGCTCCTTGATCAGCATGGGCAGGTAAGTCGGCGAAGTGACTACGATGGCGGCTGCCAGCACGAATGGGACGGCGACCAGCACCCATGCCGACATGCGCCCCTCTGCCGACAGGGTCTTGACCTTGCGCTGGAAGCGGAAGCGCCCACGAATCAGGCTGGAGAGGCGTTCAAGCACCTCGGTCAGGTTACCGCCGGTCTCCCGGTGGATCAGGATGGAGGTCACCAGCATCATCACCGTCATGCTCGGCATGCGCTCCAGCAGCCCGAGCATGGCCCGGCGCACATCGTTACCGTAGTTGATATCAGCGAAGGTCAGGCCGAACTCGTGGGCCACCGGTCCCTTGTGCTCTTCCGCCACCAGGCGCAGGGTCTCGTTGAAGGGATGCCCGGCCCTCAACGCACGGCACATCGCATCCAGGGCATCTGGCAGGCCCTCCTCGAAGGCGGCGAAACGCTTGGCGCGATCACTGGAGACTTTCAGGATCGGTACCCAGAACACTATGGCTGCCACGATCAGGGCAGCCCACCATAGTTTCAGAAGCACCCAGAGACCAAGACCCGTCACCAGTGCCAGTACAACACCGAGCAGCAGCACCCGATAGGCGCGGTAGTCATGCCCGCCCTGTTCGATCACCTGTGCCAGGTTTTCCATGAAGGGCATCTGCTCCAGAGCCGACTCCAGCGGCGACAGACGCTTCAGGTACTTCTGCCGCAGCACTGTCTGCATGTTCGGCAGGTTGGCGCTGTGCTCCAGCAGGCCGAGCCGTTCGCGGATACGCTTGCGTACCTTGCTCGCCTCGCCGAATACCGGCACCACCAATCCCTGGCTGAGCAGGAAGACCGCAACGAAGACCATGCCAAGGAAGGCCAGGATGAACTCGGAAGGAATCTGGCTCATGCTTGCTACCCCTCCATCCACTCAGGGCGGAACAGGTTGAGCGGCAGTTCGATGCCGCGCTTGGCCAGGACATCACGGAAGGCCGGCACCATACCCGTGGGGCGGAAGTCCCCGAGTACCTCGCCATGCTCGCCGACGCCGCGACGCTCGAAGCCGAAGATCTCGGTCATGGTGATGATCTCGCCTTCCATGCCGTTGATTTCCTGCACGCTCACCAGCCGCCGCCGACCGTCCTCCTGGCGCTCCAACTGGATCACCACGTCGATGGCCGAGGCGATCTGCTGGCGCATGGCCTTGATCGGAAACGTGGCACCGGTCATGGACACCATGTTCTCGATGCGCCCCAGGGCATCGCGCGGCGTGTTCGCGTGGATGGTGGTGAGCGAACCATCGTGGCCGGTGTTCATCGCCGTCAGCATGTCCAGCGCCTCGGCACCACGCACTTCGCCTATGACGATGCGGTCCGGGCGCATGCGCAGGCTGTTACGCACCAGCTCGCGCTGGTTCACCTCACCACGCCCCTCGATGTTCGCCGGACGGGTTTCCAGGCGCACCACATGGGGCTGCTGCAGTTGCAGTTCGGCCGAGTCTTCGATGGTGACGATGCGCTCGTTGTGCGGGATGAAGCTGGACAGCACGTTGAGCATGGTGGTCTTGCCAGTGCCGGTACCGCCGGACACCAGCACGTTCATCCGCCCACGGACGATGGCCTTGAGCACCAGGGCGATGGCCGGCGTCAGCGTGCCCATCTGGATCAGGCTCTCGGTGTTCAGCAGGTCCACGGCGAAACGGCGGATCGACATGCTCGGCCCGTCGATGGCCAGCGGCGGGATGATCGCATTGACCCGCGAGCCATCCTTCAGGCGCGCATCCACCAGGGGCGAGGACTCGTCGATGCGCCGCCCCAAACTGGAGACGATGCGGTCGATGATGTTCAGCAGGTGCTGGTCGTCACGAAAGCGCACATCGGTACGCTGCAGCTTGCCGTGGCGCTCGACATAGACCGAGGCATGGCCATTGACCAGGATGTCCGACACGCTGTGATCGGCCAGCAGGGGCTCCAGTGGCCCCAGGCCGAGTACCTCATCGGTGATCTGCTTGATGATCAGTTGCCGGGTATTGCTGCTGACGGGTGCCGAGTGCTCGTCCAGCAGGCGCAGGCAGATGTCGCGAATCTGCCGTGCCGCCTCGGCCGGCTCGAGGGAATCGAGCAGCGACAGGTCCATGACCTTGAGCAATTGCTGGTAGACCTTTTCCCGCCACTCGGCTTCCACCGGGTTGAGTTGGGTCCTGGTCTCATAAGGCGTATCCGGCGCACTGGTTTCCCAGGCCATGAGCGGGTTCTGGTCCGCCGCAGGGTCCACGTGCTCTTCCGGGGCGGCAACGCTCTTGCCGGCATTCTGGCGCAGGCGATTGCGGAATTCGCTGAGCATGATCTACCTCCCTAACAGACGGCCGAAGGCGCGTTTGAGCAATCCCTGGCCCGCTTCTTCGGCACCAAGCAATTCCTGGCTCAGCTCGCGCATGGCCAGGGTCACCGGAGCCCGCGGAGCATGGAGCTCCAGCGGCACACCGGTGTTCTGACTTTCCGTGACCACGGCGTAATCGTTGGGCAGCTTTTGCAACCCTTCGCAGCGAAGCGCTTCGGCGATGTCCTTGAGACTGACCGGCGACGCCTTGTTGTAACGGTTGACCACCACCTGCAGGCGACTGCCCTGGACTCCCAGGTCATCGCGCAGGATACGCACCAGCCGGGTGGCATCCTTCAGGTGACTGAGGCTCTGCTGCACCACGATGTACACCCGGTCAGCCTGCTCCAGGGCGATGCCGGTGAGATGGTCGATTTGCCGCGGCAAATCCACCACTGTCCAGTCGTAGGTGCTGCGTGCCAGACGCAGCAGGGACTCCAGCTGTTCCAGGCGGACGTCCTGGGACAGGAAAAGCTCGCTGGAACGTCCGCCCAGCACATGCAGTGTCGGGCTGAAATGGCTGCAAAAACCACGCAAGGCCACACTGTCCAGTTCGTCCACCTGCTGCAGCACATCCAGGTGACTGTGGGTGGTCTGCACATCCAGGTAGTGGGCCACGCTGCCGAACTGCAGGTCCAGGTCCAGGAGCAGGGTGGCGCCCCCCCGGCTGCTGAGCTGCTGGGCCAGGTTGCAGGCCAGCAGGGTGGCCCCGGACCCGCCCTTGGCGTTCATCACGGCAATCAGTTTGCTGGCGTTTGCGGTACTGGCGCGGGACTCCATCAGCATGCGCCCGAGCGCCGCCACCAGCTCATCCTCGGCCACCGGTTCCGGCAGGAAATCGCGGGCGCCGGCCTGCATGGCAAGGCGCATGCCTTCCCGTTCGTTCAAAGGACCGCAAACCAGCAGCGGCGGACGCTCCTGGGCCGGCCGCTGCATCAGGGCGGCCAACTCTTCCCGCCACAGATGGCTGACCCGCAGCAGCAGGAAGTCGGGCACCTGCTCCAGCCCGTAAAGGGGGTCGGTGTGCCCGTTGGTGACCAGCCGCGTGTTCACCGTCAAGCCGGGAATGCGCTGGCAGCAGCCCTGCAGATGACGCAACGCCGCAGCATCGCGGCTGCTGATCAACAGGCGTAGGCCCTGTCGGCTGGTGGGCGAGGCAACGGGGGCTTCCTGGCTGTTCAACATGGCGTGATCTCCGGATTTACGCCCGCCTCCCCATGGCGGCCGAGACTCTCACGAGGCAGGATCGACCTGAAGACCGGCAGCGTGATGGTGCCGCCTAGTACGGGGATCATCAGGTTGAAGGTGAAGTTCTCCACCCGCAGCTGGACGTAGCGGATGGCACGAAAACCATTGAGGCCATTCAGGTCGGAGGGATTTGCTACCACTGCTCCGTTTTCGTCCATGTAGGTCAGGGTCAGGTCGGCGGTTTCAAGGTCGCCAATCAGACTGCTTGCGCCCGCATCGGTGGCCGCGTTGTAAATCGCCCGGCGCAGAATGACCGGATCACTGATGTCACACACCGCCGCCAGCCGGGCTCCCCGCCGCACGGTTTCATTCAGGGCGTTTACGGTGAAATACAGCCGACCGAACTCCAGGATGGCGAACAGCAGGGTGAACAGCAGCAGGCCGAGGATAGCGAACTCGACCACATATACCCCACGCATGCGTCTCGCATTCATCACAGGGCCCTCATTACGGTGGTAGCGACGAGGGGGAAATTCAGCGCAATGGCGTTGCCGACAAACGCCGGGAGACTACTGCCCAGGATCGGCACGAAGGTATAGGTAGTGCTGACCTGCACATGGGTCGTGCCCACGGCTGTGACCTGTACATCCGCAGTGGTCAATCCGGAAACCAGAGGCTGGGTTCCAGAAGGCACAACGGGCAGGCCATAAACCGCCAGGTTCTTCGCTTCGCCCTTCAATTGATCGCTCAGCTCGACTGCCCCCAGTGTCGGGTTCCAGGCCTTGCCCGCAACGTAGCGGGACGCATCGCGGTTGGCCTGCAGCAGGCTGTTGTACTGGAACAGCATCCGGCCGAACTCGCCTATGGCGAACAGAAGCAGGAGCAGCAGCGGCACTGTGATGGCGAATTCCACCATCGCCAGTCCACGCTGGGCGCGCAGCCCATTGAGCGCATGACGTCCCATGACAACTCCTACGAGTCGCTGCTCGGTGTCCGGTTGTTGTCGATATAGGTCTTGTACAGCTGGATGATCTGCGGCCCGGAATCATTGGCTGGCGTCGGTCCGGCCACGTTGTCCCCGTCACACTCCTTGACGAACTGGCCGAAGATCTGTGCCTCATTCCCCTTCTGAGAAACCGTCTGCAGCAGGAAGAAGCAACCGAACCCCAGCACCGGCACCGTCGTCTGCCCTCCGGATTCGCCGTCGCAATTGCCCACGACTATCTTCAGCATCCGCCGCTCGAAGACGCCATTGGGCTCGCAACCACTCGGACAGTTGCCGACACTGGCCACCCAGTCGTTGTAGTCCAACAGGCTGGACGTGGCGGTAGACAGATTGCCGTTGTTCGACTGCACGGGCTGCCCTTGATGCTCGACCCTTGGCGGCGAAACGCTGTCGTTGTATGTCATCGCCGGGTTATTGAAGCTCGTGACCAGATCCGGGGGATAGGAGGCCGAAGTACCCTTCATCGTCCCATCGTACTGCCCAAAGCGCGTATTGATCCCGTCGGATACCGGGCCAACTGCGTTGCCTGGTTCGGTATCCACGTCGTCCCCCACGGTATTGCACTGGTCGATACCGCCGGCCAGAGCCTTGCGAACGTCCGCCGCACCGGCGTTACCTTCCAGGCGTATCAATTGGAAATTGCCGGGGCCTATGGCCGGCGCATTGCCTGCGGCGCTTTTCAGCACCTCCAAGTCACCGAAGCGATAGCCCCAGAAAACTCCATTACCAGGGTTGTAAGCGTTGGGGTCACCGCAGACCATCAGCGGTGCGATATCGCATGGACTGCTCGGGCTGGGTCCAGCGGTGGCAACGGCCGCCACCGCCTTCTGCGGTGAGGCGTTGCCCAGGATATTGTTGAAAACTCCCCAGAAGAAGCCGGTCAACGGATAGTCCGGTACGGAAACTCGCACATAACGCGCATTCGCCGGCCCGGGAAACGCGAAGGGGCCATAGACGCTGTTCGACAGTTCCACCACAGCGAATCCAGCATTGGCAGACATGGCGGCAGCCAATTCATTATTACCCGCAGCCGCGGCGTTCAGGGTCAGGGTGGCCAGTGCAGCTTCTTTCGACAATGTCGAGGCATTACCCGAACCCATCACCTGCTGGAGTGTCTTGGCACCGCTCAGCGCCGCTGCATCCACCGAATTCTGCAGCCGGGTCTTGTTCAGCAGCATATGGCCGCCATCCAGCGCCAGCGCCGCCATGGCCAGCATGGCCACCAGGGCGAACACCACCAGCACCATGACCGCTCCCCGCTGGCGCCTCGGAAATGACGAAAATGACCGTTGGATACGCGAGGTCATGGCCAGACCCTCAGTTGTCTATGTTGATCTCGATCGGCTGACCGACCTGACTGGCGTCGCCGGCCACACCTCGATAGGTATCCATGGCTTTTTCCGTTACCGGGCCGTCCCTACCGACGGATGAAGCCTCGGTACCAGGGTGGGCCGCCCGCTCCTTGTCGGCGATCTGCTGGTAGGTGGTCTGGTAGACGCTGTAGCCGAGGGTGCCGACCCGGCCTTCCTCGTAGGACATGACGCAACCGCAGGACAGCGCCATCAGGCAGAACGGTATGATCAGTTTCATGGTCATGCCTCCGGTTACTTGAGATCGTGGCCAAAGCGGCCTTCGCTGACGCCGAGGCTGACCGGCACCGGCCTTCCGGGTTCGCGCCCCTTGGTCTTGCCGAGCAGATAGAAATCCAGGTCGCTGGGTTCGACGAACTTCTCGGTGGGCAGGCGCACTGCCTTGGCATCGACAGGTTTGGCCAGGTGAGGCGTGACCAGGATCACCAGTTCGGTTTCCCCGTTCTGGAACGACTGGCTACGGAACAGGTGCCCCAGTACCGGAATGTCACCCAACCCCGGGAAGCGGCTGACGAAGTCGCGGGTGTTCTCGCTGATCAGACCGGCGATGGCGATGGTCTGGCCGTTGCCCAGTTCGACGGTAGATTCGGCGCTGCGTTTGGTGAGCGAAGGAATGACTTGGGTCACACCATCACCCAGCACGCTCTCCAGGCCGGTATCCAGCACCAGAGAGTTGGCGTTGGACAGCTCGCTGACCGAGACATTGAGATTCAGGTTGATGCGTCCTTCATCCAGCACCACCGGAAGGAACTTCACGCCTACCCCGAATTCCTTGAATTCGACGGTGATGCCATCGTCCTCGGTGATGGGCACCGGGAACTCGCCACCGGAAATGAATTCCGCCTGCTGGCCACTGAGGGTGGTCAGGGTGGGCTCGGCCAGCACCTTGGCCGAACCGTTGTCCTTGGCCGCCTCGAGCACCACGTTGAAGAGAAAACTGTCCGAAAGGAACTGGCCGAAAAAGCCCTTGCCACTGCCGAACAGCGCGGTCGGATTGGCGAAGCCGTCGCCGTCAAAGCCCAGGCCCCGGCCGTTATTGAACCCCCCCGTGGCCCAATTGCCGTCCAGATTCAGGGCATTGAAGCGTACATCGAGGGTCTTGAGCAGGCTGCGCTGCATCTCCGCCACCTTGACCTCCAGCATCACCTGCTGACTGCTGCCGACGGTGAGCAGGTTGATCACCTCCAGGGACTGGGTCGGCGCAGCCTTGGCCGCTTCACCCTCGCCCTGCACCACACTGGCGGTCTGGGCGGCGTAGCTCTTGGCGACTTTGATCGCGGTATCCATCACCGCGGCACTGTGGACGTGGCCGCGCAGCACCAGGGAACCCTGGGCGCTGAACACCTCGATGCGCTCGTTGGGGAACAACTGGTGCAGCTTGTCCTTGAGGCCGCTGAGGTCGTGCACCACGTCCAGGTCCAGGGTGTCGATCAGCCGGTTGCTGTTGTCCCAGAGCATCACGTTGGTACTGCCCAGGGACTTGCCCAGCAGGTAGAGCTGGCTCGGACTGGTGATCAGGATGTCAGCGATTTCCGGGTTGCCCACCGAGATGCGCTTGACCGGTACCCGCGTCGTGAGCAGTCGCGACTTGTAGATCGGCACCTGGATGCTGCCGTTATTGGTCGCCGGCATGGCCGCTTCCATCCCCGTCGGTTGAGCCGCCATCAGCGGAGTCGACAACATTGCCCAGGCAAGCAGGAACACCGCTACCGGGCCGACTTTCCGAATGCTATGCATATCCCTCTCCTTGAATGACGGGTCGATTACCTTGTCGCACGACCACTTCTAGATGGCCGGTCGCGTTATGGCTGCGCCTTGGCCAGTTTCACTTCGGTGCCGCGAATGATGATCACGCCGCCACTTACCCCGACGCTGCGCCGGACCAGGGGTTTGGGGGCAGCCGGAACAGGTGCAGGTGCCACCGACTTCGGTGCCTCCGCTACCTTCGGCTCAGATTTCTTTTGGTCGTCCAGGGGATTGCGCAGCGCCAGTTGCAGGCGGCCTTCGCTCATGGCCTTGACCAGAATTTCCGCTTCCTTCGGGGTCATCTCCAGGGTGACGGCGCGTACTACGACCGGCTGGGTCTTGTCGGTGCTGGCGGTCTGGTCCACGGCGAGCACCCGCAGGTCCTGGAGAATGGTCTTGGACTCGGCATTGCTGTTATTTGTCTGCTTGGTCGCCAGCACGTCGACCCGGTTGCCCGGCAGCAGGAAGCCACCCACCCCCACCACGTCATCCACCCGCACCGACACGGCGCGCTTGTCCGACTCGATCAGCGAGGCCAGGGTACTGCCGCCAAGGTGCTCGGCGACCCTTGCCTCGCGCAGGATGTCGCCTTGCAGCATGGAAAAGGTGGCAATCTTGCCCACTACCTTGTCAGTGGCGTCGAAGGCATCATCCGGCACGGTGCCCTTCGGCATGCGCACCAGAGTGACCTGCTGGGCCTCGATCATCTGGCCGAAAGGGATCTCCACGGTGGCCACCACAACCGCCTGCAAATTATCGTCCGGGCTGGCGTTGAGCTTGGCACTCAACCAGTTATTGGCCATCCAGGCGGCGCCAAGGCCGAGGATCAGCGACAGGGCAACCAGGGTGAGAGTACGTGCACTCATGTCGGGGTCTCCTTATCCAAGCAGATCGAGCTGGACGAAATAGTTCTTCCAGGCCCACTCAAGGTCGCGGGGCGACAGGGGGCCCGATTCTCCCAGGTAGGACTGGCGGTCCCGGGCCATGCCGAGCAGATCGCGGGGGTGGCAGGGCACCAGGGGCATGCCCTGCTCCTCGTAGAGGCCTTGCAGCACATAACGCAGCAGCACCGGGTCATAGGCGATGCCCAGGCGCTCGATCTCCTGGCGCCAGATGCGCTCATACTCTTGCGGCTGCAGGTAGCTGAAATGCAGCTTGTAGCCGATACGCCGAAGGAAGGCCTCATCGGCCAGTTCCAGTGGATTGAGGTTGGTGGAAAACACCAGGATCAGGTCGAACGGCAGCTCGCAGTGGCGCCCACCGCCCAGGTTTAGGAAATCGCGCTTCTCTTCCATGGGCACGATCCAGCGGTTGAGCAGCTCGGCCGGCGCCATGCGCTGGCGACCCATATCATCAATGATGAACAGGCCGTTGCTGGCCTTCAGCTGCAGCGGGGCCTGGTAGAGGCGGGAGAAAGGATCGTAGCGGATGTCCAGCTGTTCCATGCTGAGTTCGCCACCGGTGATCACTATGGGTCGTTTGCAGCATAGCAGGCGTCTGTCGATGCCCTGGTCCAGCAGCAGTTGGTTCTGATCGCCTTCCTCCAGGCGCTGGTGGACCTGGGGGTCATAGATCTCGATCACCGATTCGTTGACGGCAACCGCATAGGGAACCCACACAGCTTCGGCGAATAGGCGAATCAGGCGACTGCTGATGTAGGTCTTGCCGGTACCCGCCGGTCCGTAAATCATGATGGCGCGCCCGGAATTCATGGCCACGCCCAACTGGTCCAGCATGCTTTCCGTGAGGACCACGCCCTGGAAAGCGGTATGCATATCGCGGGCGGTGACGCGGCCATGGTGGATGGTCTGCACTTTCAGCAGTGAGCGGTAGGCGCTCACCGGAAAGGGGGCGGCGCCTATGTAGCCGCTGCGCGACAAGGCATCACGCGCCGAGGCGCGACCACGCTCGGTGAGTCCATAACGCAAAGCCTGTCCACCCACCTGGCCCAATACCTCGATGCGGCCGTCCTTGCGCAGGAAGGCGAGAACTTCCTCCATCACGGCGCCAGTCAGTGCCAGACGCTGCACCAGATGAGGCATGTCCAGCACGCCGGCATCATGCAGGTGCTTGCAGACCAGGTCACCGAGGAAGTTGTCCGCCAGGCCGGTCTCGCGAATGTTGCGCGGCTGCGGAGCCAGGCGCTGCACGGCTTCCCGTTCGCTGGGATAGGTGCTGCTGTCGCTCACGGCATACATGATTCGCCTCCAGACCTACACCCCGATGGGTTGCCAGAAAATGCCGGTCAAGGTTCCGAGAAAGATTGCGACCGAATAGGGGAACGGCTTGCCTGCGACTTCGTCGGCGTCGGGTGCCAGATAGGCACGAGCCCTGAGCATCAACCCGTACCGCGCCAAGGTCTGCAGGAGCTGTCCACGGAACAGCACAATCAGGATGCCGCAGACGCCACCGGCCATCAGGCTGTAGAAGGCAATCCACATGGCGTCCTGGTACATGAAGAAACTGCCGACCATGGCCATCAGCTTCACGTCGCCCGCCGCCATCCCCTTGAGGACGTACAGGGGCAGAAAGATGGCGAATCCGGTCAGCATCCCCAGCAGGCCCATAGTCAGACCGCTGAAGCCGACGGAGATGACCTGGCTTCCCAGGCCCAGCGCTATTCCCGTCGACACCAGGAGGTTCGGGATGCGGTGGCGCCCAAGATCGGTCGCCACCGCAACCACCAGCAGCCCTAGCAGCAAAATGACGGGGAACATTTGCTCTACGGACATTGTGCTTCTCGTGCTAGCAGGCAACGTTTTTGTTGACGGCCTTACACAGGTCCGTGATGTTGGTATTCACATGAGTACCCAGCGTCACAAATGCTGCAGCTACAGCGACGGTAATCAGCCCACCCGCCACGGCATATTCCACGATGGTCAGACCGTCTTCGTCCTTCACGAACTTCATCACCGAAGTCTTGATTGCTTCGAAAGTCATTTCGCCCACCTCACTCACAAGTTGTGTCGTTGTGTCAGCAGTGCCCGGCGGTACTGCGCGCCCCGCCTTGAGTCCACCCTAGGCATCCCCAAAGTTGGGGGTTAGTAATTTTTTGCGGATCGCTAGGATTTTCTTGCGGGAAATGAGGGGGCATTGGGCACCGCAAGCCAGGCAGGCTCTGGGCCGGACAACTCGTGGCCTGTGGCCAGGTTCTTGGTCGGACGACGAACGGAGTGGGAGGGCTGAAACGCGCGGAATACAAGGCTTCCAGCGCCATTCAGAACCAGCTCGAATTTAAATAAAAAGATCTATATCGAATGGTTCTTTAACGTAATAGCAGAATGACAATACTCCAGCTCGGGGAAGCACGAATAACAATGGGTGCAGGATTGGAACATGCCGTCGAACTCTGCCGTAGTACCAGTTCTGCTCTGGCTCGATCTGACACACGACAGGTCGACCCCCTCGCTCATGCGCCAATTCGACGATTGCTGCAGCTGCCGGCTGGTCAACGGAAGATCGAGTCCGGGAAGGGAACAGCTGAAACAGGTCGACATGCTCTGCGCCCATTTCAATCGACCCGATGCCAGCGGGCTGAACCTGTTGCTGGAGATCAAGCGGACCTACCCCTCCACCCCCATCACCATGCTCACCGTCCAGCACTCCGAGGAGCTGGCCATCTGGGCCATACGCGCCAGGATGTGGGAATACCTGCTGTTGCCGCTCACGTCGGATGAGCGCAGCCGCTACTTGCATAGCGTGCAGCAGCTCGTCGAAGTACGCCGCGGCGTCAACAACTTTGGCCGCAAGCCGCTGCTGGACCACAGTCCGGCACTCCCCGAAAGCATTCGCCTTACGGCGCACCACCAGAAGCACAAGGCGCTGAGCAAGGTGATGCCCTATATCGAACTGCACTTCCGCGAAAGCGTGGACCAGAAGGAGCTCGCCCAGCGCTGCGGTATGACCCCCTTTCGCTTCAGCCGGTTGTTCAAAGAGGTCAACGGGGTCGGCTTCATGGAGTACGTCCTGGGCAGGCGCATGGAGTACGCCAAGCGTCTGCTGGAGAACAGCCAGATGCCGGTGACCAGCATCGGCTACGAGGCCGGCTTCAAGGACCCATCCTACTTCGCCCGGGCCTTCAAGCAGATGACCGGCTGCACCCCCAGCGAATACCGCCAGAACCTGCGGCAAGGGCCCACGGCCAGCAGTACCCAACCGGAGGAGCCGGATACCGCCGCCGCAGAGATCGCCCAGGTAATCCTGAGCCTCGAGGCCTAGGCCTCAGCCCAACCTGGCCAGCTCTGCGAGGAACTGCTCCTCGTCGAGCACACGAACGCCCAGCTCATTCGCCTTGGCCAGCTTGGAGCCCGCCCCCGGCCCGGCCACCACGCAGTGGGTACGGGCCGACACCGAACCCGCCACCTTGGCCCCCAGGGCTTCCAGCTTCGCCTTGGCCACTTCCCGGCTCATGACTTCCAGAGTACCGGTGAGCACCCAGGTCTGACCCGCCAGCGGCAGGCCTTCCACGGCTTTCTTCTGGCTTTCCCAATGCATGCCGAAGTCGCGCAACTGGGCATCCGTTTCCTGCGCCCGACGGACGTTGTCCGTCACCGCGAAGAATTCGCGCAGGGCCTGTTTCGCCTTTTCGTTCAGGCCCTTCATCACGCTCAGTTCCAGCCAGTCGCGGCTGAGGGCGATCAGACCATCGAGGTTACCGGCCTTTTCCGCCAGGTTCTTCGCGCCGGTGGCGGCAATGCCGGAAACGTTGAGCTTGTCGATGAAGCCGGCGAAGGTCGCGCAGGCCGCGAATTCGGGGCTCAGGCCGCCCTCCTCCTGCAACTCGACGCCGCGCTCCAGCAGATCGCGGATCACCTTCTGGTTGTGCCCGTCGGTAAAGAAGGCGTGAATCTCATGGGCCACTTCCAGGCCCACGTCTGGCAGGTAGGTGAGCACATCCGGCAAGGCCCGCTGGATGCGCTCCAGGGAGCCCAGGGCACGGGCCAGCAGCTTGGCGGTCTCCTCGCCCACATCGGGGATGCCGAGAGCGTAGATGAAGCGCGCCAGACCCGGCTTGCGGCTGTCGGCGATGGCGCCCAGCAGGTTGCGGGTGGAGAGGTCGGCGAAGCCTTCCAGTTCCACCACCTGTTCGTATTTCAAGGTGTAGAGGTCGGCCGGCGAGGCCACCAGGCCGGTATCCACCAACTGCTCGACGATCTTGTCACCCAGGCCTTCGATATCCAGGGCGCGGCGCGAGGCGAAGTGGATGATCGCCTGCTTCAGCTGGGCGCCGCAGGCCAGGCGGCCGACGCAGCGGTACACCGAGCCTTCGCTGGTGGTCTCCTTGCCCTTGCCGCGCTTGACCAGCTGGGTGCGTTCCACCGCCGAACCGCATACCGGGCACTGCTCGGGAATGTGCACCGGGCGCGCATCGGCGGGACGGCGCTCGACCACCACTTGCATCACCTGCGGGATCACATCGCCAGCGCGGCGGATGATCACGGTGTCGCCGATCATCAGGCCCAGCCGTGCCACTTCGTCCATGTTGTGCAGGGTGGCGTTGGACACGGTCACGCCCGCCACCTGCACGGGCTTGAGCCGCGCCACCGGGGTCACGGCGCCGGTGCGGCCCACCTGGAACTCCACGTCCAGCAGTTCGGTGAGCTCCTCCCGTGCGGGGAACTTGTGGGCCAGCGCCCAACGCGGCTCGCGGGCGCGGAAGCCCAACTCGCGCTGCCAGGCGAGGTTGTTGAGCTTGTAGACCACGCCATCGATTTCGTAGGCGAGGCTGTCGCGGCGTTCGCCGATGTCGCGGTAGTAGTCCAGGCAGCCCTGGGCCCCCACGACCCGCTTCAACTCGCGGCTGATGGGCAGGCCCCAGCCCTTGATGGCCTGGAGGATGTCGAACTGGTTGTCCGGCAACTCGCCGTCGACCTGGCCGATGCCGTAGGCGCAGAACTCCAGTGGGCGACTGGCGGTGATCTTCGAGTCCAGTTGGCGCAGGCTGCCGGCGGCGGCGTTGCGCGGGTTGGCGAAGGTCTTGGCGCCCAGCTCCAGGTTGCGGGCATTGAGGGCATCGAAGCCGGCCTTGGACATGTAGACCTCGCCGCGCACCTCCAACACCGCCGGCCAGCCCTCGCCCTGCAGCTTGAGCGGCACATTGCGAATGGTGCGCACGTTGCTGCTGATGTCCTCGCCCGTGGTGCCGTCACCGCGGGTGGCGCCGCGCACCAGCACGCCGTCCCGGTACAGCAGGCTGACGGCCAGGCCATCGAGCTTGGGCTCGCAGGTGTACTCCACCGCCGGGCCGTCGCCGAACAGGTCACCACCGGGCAACAGCTCGCCCAGGCCCTCGCGCACGCGGCGGTCGAAGTCCACCAGGTCCTGCTCCTCGAAGGCGTTACCGAGGCTGAGCATGGGTACCTCATGGCGCACTTCACCGAATGCCGCCAGGGCCGCGCCGCTGACTCGCTGGGTCGGCGACTCCGGCGTCACCAGCTCCGGGTGTTCTGTTTCCAGGGTCTGCAGCTCGCGGAACAGGCGGTCGTACTCGGCATCGGGCACGCTGGGCTCGTCCAGCACGTAATAGCGGTAGTTGTGCGCATCCAGCTCGGCGCGCAGCGCGAGGATGCGTTCGGCGGCGGTTTGGGCATCGGTCATGGTCAGGCTCTTTTCTCTTGAAACAAAAAGAGCAGCCGGGGCTGCTCTTTCGTCGACTGCGCGCCGGATCAGCGCTTCTGGGTCAGGTGCTTGCGCTCGAATTCGACGATGCGCTGGCGATAGTGCTCGATGGTCTGCGCAGTCATCACGCTGCGCTGGTCATCCTTCAGTTCGCCGTTCAGTTCCTGGGACAGCTTGCGGGCGGCGGCGACCATCACGTCGAAGGCCTGCTTCGGATGGCGCGGGCCCGGAAGGCCGAGGAAGAAGCTCACCGCACGGGTGCTGAAGTGATCGATGTCGTCCAGGTCGAAGGTGCCGGGCTTGACGCCGTTGGCCATGGAGAACAGCACTTCGCCGTTGCCGGCCATGCTCTCGTGGCGATGGAAGATATCCATGGCGCCGAAGCGCAGGCCGCTTTCCAGGATGTTCTGCAGCAGCGCCGGCCCCTTGAAGCCGTCTTCGTCGCGGGCGACCACGTTGATGACCAGGACTTCCTCGACCGGAACTTCCGGGACCTGCACCTGCGGATGGGGCTTGCCGTTCTTCTTGCCTTCGTCGACCGGATTGAGCAGGGTCGGCACCGGCTCGTCGAGGTTGAGGTCGCCCTGCTGCGGCTCGCCGCGGCGCTTGCCGGGCTCGCGGGCACTCAGGGACGGCAGGTCGGCCTCGTCCAGCGACGGCTCCTCCTGCGAACGGTCCTTGACCCGTGACGGGCCGAGCAGGTTCGGATCTTCATCATCGTCCGGGGCGCTGGAGAAGCTGCGATCCAGCTTGAACTTGAGCTTCCCCTTGCCGCCACTCATGCGGCGCCAGCCATCGAACAGAATGCCGGCAATCACGATGATGCCAATGACAATCAGCCACTCGCGCAGACCGATATCCATGTAGTCCTGTGTCCCCTAGTCAACAAATACAAAAAAACAATGGTGAAGAAAGGACATCCCGTCCCCTGAACCGTGGCGCCCAACTCCATGTTCTGAATGGCGTTTTCCACGTGCGACAAATTTGGGCATAAAGCTAGCACGACAAACCCAGCAGAGAAACCTCTGATAGAGGCTTACAGCGAAGGCGACGCGAATTTGATCCCCGGTCCCGCCAGGAGTTCGCATCCGCCTGCTCCGCTAGGCCTCGACCATCGACATCGCCTCCTCTACATCCACCGCCACCAGGCGCGAGCATCCCGGCTCGTGCATGGTCACGCCCATCAGTTGGTCGGCCATTTCCATGGCGATCTTGTTGTGGGTGATATAGATGAACTGCACCTTTTCGGACATTTCCTTCACCAGCCGCGCGTAACGACCGACGTTCGCATCGTCGAGCGGCGCGTCCACCTCGTCGAGCATGCAGAAAGGCGCCGGATTGAGCTGGAAGATGGCGAACACCAGGGCCAGCGCGGTCAAGGCCTTCTCGCCGCCGGACAGCAGGTGGATGGTGCTGTTTTTCTTGCCCGGCGGCCGCGCCATGATGGCCACACCGGTGTCCAGCAGGTCTTCGCCGGTGAGTTCCAGATAGGCGTGACCGCCGCCGAAGACCTTGGGGAACAACGCCTGCAGGCCGGCGTTGATCTGGTCGAAGGTTTCCTTGAAGCGGTTGCGGGTTTCCTTGTCGATCTTGCGGATGACGTTTTCCAGGGTCTCCAGGGCTTCCACCAGGTCGTCGTTCTGCGAATCGAGGTAACGCTTGCGTTCCGACTGCTGCTGGTATTCGTCGATGGCTGCGAGGTTGATCGGGCCAAGACGCTGGATGCGTGCCGCGATGCGTTCCAGTTCCTCTTCCCAGGCCGCCTCGCTGGCTTCGGCCGGCAGGGTGGCGAGCACGCCGTGGAGGTCGTAGCCATCCTCGTGGAGCTGATCCTGCAGGGTCTTGCGACGCACGGTCAGGGCCTGCCATTCCAGGCGCTGCTGCTCCAGCTGACCGCGCAGCAGTTGCGCCTGCTGCTCGGCCTGGGTGCGGCGCTTCTCGGCGTCGCGCAGTTCGCGGTCGGCGTCTTCGAGAGCGAGTCGCGCCTGCTTGAGTTCTTCTTCGACCCCCAGGCGCTTCTCCAGCAATTCCTCCAGTTTCAGGCGCAGCTCCTCCAGCGGTGCGGCGCCCTCCTCCAGGTTCAGGCTGAGCTGTTCGCGGCGCTCGTTGAGGCGCTCGAACTGCAGGGTCAGGCGATCCAGGGCCTGGCGGGTCGAATCGTGTTGCGCCCGCAGTGAACCGACACGCACGGCCAGCTGATGGGCATGGTCCTTGTGCTGGCGAGCCTCCTGGCGGATACGGTCAAGGCGTTCACGCTGGCCATCACGCTCGGCCAGCAGCTTCTCGCGCTGCTCGGTGTCGGTGGCCATCGCATCGAGGGCGTCTTGCAGGGTCAGGCGCGCTTCGCCCAACTGTTCATGCTCCAGCGCACGCTGCTCGTCCAGTTCACGGAGTTCGTCTTCCAGGCGGCGGCGACGCAGGGCCAACTGCTCGACCTTGGTCTGCTGGGCGGACAGCCGGGCCTTGAGCTCACCCAGGCTGCGGGACTCTTCCTGCAGCAGACGACGCTGCTGCTCGCGGGCCTCTTCCTGCTGGCGCTGGCTGTCGCGCAGCTGCTGCAGGCGCTCTTCCAGTTGTTCCAGGGCGGCTTCGCGCTCTTCGCGCTCGGCGTGCAGGCGCTCGAGTTCCTGCCCCCGGGCCAGCAGACCGCTTTCCGCTTCACTGGCACGACGCACACGCAGGAAATTGCGACCGACCCAGTAACCATCCCGGCTGATCAGGCTCTCGCCGTCGCCAAGGGCGGCGCGACGGGCCAGGGCCTGGTCCAGGCTCTCCACCGGCAGGACCTTGGCCAACCAGGGCGCCAGGTCGACCGGCGCCTCCACCTTGTCCAACAGACTGCCCGGCGCCCGCACGCCCCCCTTGCCGGCGCTGGCCAGGCGCAGTTCGCCCTGGCTGAAGCCGGAAAGATCGAGGCCGTTGAAATCATCCAGCAACACGGCCTGCAGGTCGGCGCCGAGCACGGTTTCCACCGCCAGCTCCCAGCCCTGCTCCACCCGCAGGCCTTCGGCCAGGCGCGGACGGTCGGCGAGATGCTGCTCGCGCAGCCATTCGGCGGCGCCCTTGCCGGGGTTCAGGGCGGCCTGCTGCAAGGCCTCCAGCGAGGCGATGCGGCCGTTCAGGCGCTGCAGTTCGCCCTGGGCCTGCTGCTGGGCCTGGCTGGCTTGCTGCAATTCTTCACGCAGGTGGTCGAGGCGCTCCGCCAGGCCCTGCTCAGCCGCCTGGAGCTCCTCCAGACGCATCTCACCCACGGCCAGCTCTTCACTTAGCTCCAGCACCGCCGCGTCTTCCGGGTCGGCTGCCAGTTGAGCGCGTTCGTCGTTCAGACGACGCTCGCGCTCCAGCAGGCGCTCCAGGCTCTGGTCCAGTTGCTGGATGCGCGACTGCTGCACCTCGGCCTGGCGGCGCGGCTCGGCACTGCGCTGGTTGAAGCTATCCCATTGCTCCTGCCAGGCGTGCATGCCGGTTTCGGCTTCTTCCAGCTGGGCGGCGGCTTCCTCGGCGGCAGCGGCGCTCATTTCCTGCTCCGGGCCGAGCATGTCCAGTTCCTCGCCCAGGGTGGCGAGCAGGGTGCGGTCGTGGCCCAGGTGGGACTCGGTTTCCTGGCGCGAACGCTCGGCCTCGCGCAGGTCGTCCTGCAACTGGCGCAGGCGTTGCTGCCCATGCTGGATGCTTTGCTCGACCCGCGCGATATCGCTGCCCACGGAATAGAAGCGGCCCTGCACCTGGTTGAAGCGTTCGGACAGCTCGTGGTGCCCGTCGCGCAGGCGTTCGATGCTGGCGTCGGCGTTGCGCTGCTCGGCCACCAGGGCCTCGAAGCTGACCTCCTGGTTGCCGATCACGGACTCGCGCTGGCCGACCTGGTCATTCAGCGCCCGCCATTTCAGGGCGGCGAGCTGGGCCTTGAGTTGACGCTCTTCGGCCTTGTACTCCTGGTACTTCTCGGCGGACTGGGCCTGGCGGTGCAGGCGCTCCAGCTGGCGCTCCAGTTCCTCGCGCAGGTCGGTCAGGCGCGCCAGGTTCTCCTGGGTACGGCGGATGCGGCTCTCGGTCTCGCGGCGGCGCTCCTTGTACTTGGAGATGCCGGCGGCTTCCTCGATGAAATTGCGCAGGTCTTCGGGCTTGGCTTCGATCAGCTTGGAGATCATCCCCTGCTCGATGATGGAATAGCTGCGCGGGCCCAGGCCGGTGCCAAGGAAGATGTCGGTGATGTCGCGACGACGGCACTTGGTGCCGTTGAGGAAATAGGTGTTCTGGCCATCGCGGCTGACGCGGCGGCGAATGGATATCTCGGCGAAGGCGGCGTACTCGCCCACCAGGGTGTTGTCCGAGTTGTCGAAGATCAGCTCGATGCTGGCCTGGGCCACCGGCTTGCGGGTGTTGGAGCCGTTGAAGATGACGTCGGTCATCGACTCGCCACGGAGGTTTTTCGCCGAACTCTCGCCCATTACCCAGCGAACGGCGTCGATGATGTTCGACTTGCCGCAACCATTGGGGCCGACCACGGCCGCCATGTTGCTGGGGAAGCTGACCGTGGTCGGGTCCACGAAGGACTTGAACCCGGCCAGCTTGATGCACTTCAGCCGCATCGGCGTGCTCCGCTCAACGCTCGGACAGCGCCGCGAGCACCAGCTCGCAGTTCTGCTGGCAGTAGCCGGTCAGCACCTCGCGGATCTTCGCCTGTTCACGGGCGACGACCGCCAACAGCAGGTCGTCGAACACGGCGCCGAACTGACCCATCTGGCTACGACGGCGCTCCAGTGCGATGTAGTAGGTGCGGGCGATGGCAGGCCGCAGGTTTTCCAGGGTCTGTTGCAGGTAAGGGTTGTCCGCAAAGGGATAGGCCGCCTGCATGATGGCGAAGCTGGCGTCGACGAAGGCGAAGATGTCTTCGCGCTGGCGCGCTTCGGCCAGGCGCAGCTGGATGGCGCGGAAGGGTTCCAGCTCCGCCTCTGTACGCCAGCGCTCGGCCACGGCGTAGGCCAGCAGGATGTACAGCTCCATCATCAGGGTATAGAGGCTGCGCACGTGCTGGGGGGTCAGCTCGGACACCTGGGCGCCCCGGCGCGGCAGGATATCGATCAGGTGGCGGCGCTCGAGGATCAGCAGCGCCTCACGCACCGACCCCCGACTGACATTCATGGCCTGGGTGACTTTCTGTTCCTGGATGCGCTCCCGCTCTTTCAGCTCGCCGCGGATGATGCGCTCGGCCAGGTGATGGGCGATCTGCTCGGAGAGGCTGTCCGGTGCCTTGAACGTCATGGTTTTCCTTTGAACTGAGGGACATTGTGCGCTGCGCCGGAGCTTTCCCGCGCCAAAGCTCCGGCGCTGACAGTACTACGGGTACGGGCAGTGCGCGCAAGAGCGATTGGGGGAAATTTCCGACTGTGCCGCAGAGCGTGCGGCAGGCGGCGGAGTGTAACACAGGGGCCGCAGCTGCTTCTGTGGGGGCGAATTCATTCGCCAAGGGGTGCAGAGCAGCCTCGCCCCGCTCATGGGCAGGCCTTCGGCCTGCTTGGCGAATGAATTCGCCCCTACAGGAAAAACACCCGCAGACGGGCGCCCTCCCCGCACTTTCCTACACTTATGGACAGGTGGCACGAAATGCGCTTGAAGCTTGAGACAGAGCGGGTGCAGCGGGCTAATAACCGAAAGCCATGACTCTTTCCTGACTTTTGAGTCAAATATTTGTTGACCCGAAAGTCAGACGATTCTAAATTTGCCGCCATACGAGCCCTCGTAAAAACAATAAAGTGCCTGGAGGTCGTCCTTGATCCAGTTTTTACTCAATCGTGAGCTGCGCACCGAGCATGCCCTCGATCCCAATGTCACGGTGCTCAACTACCTGCGTGAGCATGTCGGTAAACCCGGTACCAAAGAAGGCTGCGCCTCGGGCGATTGCGGTGCCTGCACCGTGGTCGTCGGCGAGCTGGAAGGCGACCGCATCCGCTACCGCACCCTCAACTCCTGCCTGACCTTCGTCTCCTCGCTGCACGGCAAGCAACTGATCACCGTGGAAGACCTGAAACACCAGGGCCAACTGCATTCCGTGCAGCAGGCCATGGTGGATTGCCACGGCTCCCAGTGCGGCTTCTGCACCCCCGGCTTCGTCATGTCGCTGTTCGCCCTGCAGAAGAACAGCAACGGCTACGACAAGGCCCAGACCATGGAAGCCCTGGCCGGCAACCTGTGCCGCTGCACCGGCTACCGCCCGATCATCGACGCCGCCGAGCAGGCCTGCTGCCAGAAGCAGCCGGACCAGTTCGACGCCGCCGAGGCCCAGACCGTCGCCCAGCTGAAAGCCATCGCCCCGCGCGAGACTGCCGAGCTGAACAGTGGCGACAAGCGCTGCCTGGTACCGCTGACCGTGGCCGACCTGGCCGACTTCTACGTGTCCAACCCGCAGGCCCGCCTGCTGGCCGGCGGCACCGACCTGGCCCTGGAAGTCACCCAGTTCCACCGAGAACTGCCGGTGATGATCTATGTCGGCCATATCGACGCCATGAAGCGCATCGAGGAAACCGCCGACTTCATCGAGATCGGCGCCGCCACCCCGCTGTCGGACTGCTACGAGACCCTGGCCCGCGAGTACCCGGACTTCGGCGAACTGCTGCACCGCTTCGCCTCCCTGCAGATCCGCAACCAGGGCACCTTGGGTGGCAACATCGGCAACGCCTCCCCCATTGGCGACGCCCCGCCGCTGCTGATCGCCCTGGGCGCCGAGATCGTCCTGCGCAAGGGCAACCAGACCCGCATCCTGCCGCTGGACGAGTACTTCCTCGACTACAAGGTCACCGCCCGCCAGGAGTCCGAGTTCATCGAGAAGATCCGCGTGCCCCGCGCCCGCAAGAACCAGGCCTTCCGTGCCTACAAGGTGTCCAAGCGCCTGGACGACGACATCTCCGCTGTCTGCGCCGCCTTCAACCTGGTGATCGAGAATGGTGCGGTGCGCAGGGCCCGTGTCGCCTTCGGCGGCATGGCCGGCATTCCCAAGCGCGCCAGCGCCTGCGAGAAGGCCCTGATCGGCGCCGCATGGTATCCGGGCACCGTCGAACGCGCCTGCGCGGCCCTGGCCCAGGACTTCACCCCGCTCACGGACTTCCGCGCCAGCAAGGAATACCGCCTGCTGACCGCCCAGAACCTGCTGCGCAAGTTCTTCCTCGAGCTGCAATCCCCAGAAGTCGAAACCCGGGTGACCGCGTATGTCTAACCATTTCCATCACAAGACCCAGGAAGAGCTGGCCGAGCTGTTCCGCGCCGACATCACCACCGGCGTCGGCAAGAGCGTCAAGCACGAAAGCGCGCCCAAGCACGTCTCGGGCGAGGCCGTGTATGTCGACGACCGCCTGGAATTCCCCAACCAGCTGCACGTCTATGCCCGCATGAGCGATCGCGCCCATGCGCGCATTACCCGCATTGATACCACCCCCTGCTACCAGTTCCCGGGGGTAGCCATCGCCATCACCGCCAAGGACGTGCCCGGCCAGTTGGACATCGGTCCGGTGGTGGCCGGTGACCCGCTGCTGGCCGACGGCAAGGTCGAATACGTCGGCCAGGTCGTCCTGGCCGTGGGCGCCGATAGCCTGGAGACCGCGCGCAAGGCGGCCATGGCTGCGATTGTCGAGTACGAGGACCTGGAACCCGTGCTGGACGTGGTCGATGCCCTGCGCAAGAAGCACTTCGTGCTGGACAGCCACCAGCACAAGCGCGGCGACTCCACCACCGCCCTGGCCAATGCGAAGAACCGCCTGCAGGGCACCCTGCACATCGGCGGCCAGGAGCACTTCTACCTGGAGACCCAGATTTCCTCGGTGATGCCCACCGAAGACGGCGGCATGATCGTCTACACCTCCACCCAGAACGCCACCGAGGTACAGAAACTGGTGGCCGAGGTGCTGGGCGTGCCGATGCACAAGATCGTCATCGACATGCGCCGCATGGGCGGCGGCTTCGGCGGCAAGGAAACCCAGGCGGCCGGCCCGGCCTGCCTGTGCGCCGTGATCGCCCACCACACCAAGCGCCCGACCAAGATGCGTCTGCCGCGCATGGAAGACATGAGCATCACCGGCAAGCGCCACCCCTTCTACGTCGAGTACGACGTGGGCTTCGACGACAACGGCCTGCTCACCGGCATCGAACTGGAACTGGCCGGCAACTGCGGCTACTCGCCCGACCTGTCCGGCTCCATCGTCGACCGCGCGATGTTCCACTCGGACAATGCCTACTTCCTCGAAAACGCCACCATCAACGGTCACCGCTGCAAGACCAACACCGCGTCGAACACCGCCTACCGCGGCTTCGGTGGCCCGCAGGGCATGGTCGCGATCGAAGAGATCATGGACGCCATCGCGCGTCACCTGGGCAGGGACCCGCTGGATGTGCGCAAGCTGAACTACTACGGCAAGGACGAGCGCAACGTCACCCACTACTACCAGACCGTCGAGCACAATATGCTCGCCGAGATGACCGCCGAGCTCGAAGCCAGCAGCGACTACGCCAAGCGCCGCGAGGAAATCCGCGCCTTCAACGCCAAGAGCCCGGTGCTGAAGAAAGGCCTGGCGATGACCCCAGTGAAATTCGGCATCAGCTTCACCGCCACCTTCCTCAACCAGGCCGGCGCGCTGGTGCACATCTACACCGACGGCAGCATCCACCTGAACCACGGCGGCACCGAGATGGGCCAGGGCCTGAACACCAAGGTCGCCCAGGTGGTGGCCGAGGTCTTCCAGGTGGATATCGGTCGCATCCAGATCACCGCGACCAACACCGACAAGGTGCCCAACACCTCGCCCACCGCAGCCTCTTCCGGCACCGACCTGAACGGCAAGGCCGCGCAGAACGCCGCCGAAACCATCAAGGGCCGCCTGGTGGACTTCCTCGCCAACCACTTCAAGGTGACCACCGAGGACGTCGAGTTCAAGAACGAGCAGGTGCGTGTGCGCGATCATTACCTCTCCTTCGAGGAAATGATCCAACTCGCCTACTTCAACCAGATCTCGCTTTCCAGCACCGGTTTCTACCGCACGCCGAAGATCTTCTACGACCGCGACAAGGCCGCCGGCCGCCCCTTCTACTACTTCGCCTATGGCGCGGCCTGCGCCGAGGTCATCGTCGATACGCTGACCGGCGAGTACAAGATGCTGCGCACCGACATCCTGCATGACGTCGGCGCCTCGCTGAACCCGGCCATCGACATCGGCCAGGTGGAAGGTGCATTCGTCCAGGGCATGGGCTGGCTGACCATGGAAGAGCTGGTGTGGAACGCCAAGGGCAAGCTGATGACCAGCGGCCCGGCCAGCTACAAGATCCCGGCCATCGCCGACATGCCCATCGACCTGCGGGTGAAGCTGGTAGAGAACCGCAAGAACCCCGAGCAGACGGTGTTCCACTCCAAGGCCGTTGGCGAGCCGCCCTTCATGCTCGGCATTGCCGTCTGGTGCGCCATCAAGGATGCCGTGGCGAGCCTGGCCGACTACAAGGTGCAGCCGCAGATCGACGCGCCGGCAACCCCCGAGCGCGTGCTCTGGGGCGTCGAGCAGATCCGGAAACTGCAACAGACGGCCGCAACCGCCGCCCAGGCGGAGACCGAGCCCGCGTAACCCGCAGGAGCCGCCTGTTGGCTCCTGCCCAGAACAAAACGGTGCAGAACAATGACAACACCCACCGATGGAATGAAGACGACGCAGCCGGACAACGAACCCGTGCTGCTGGAAACGCTGCCGGCGCCGGTCCGTCCCAAAGAGGACTGGCGCCTGTCGCGCACCACCAGGCCACTGCGTAGCTGGAGACTGAGCAAATGAGCTGGATCAGCGCCCTCGCCGACCTGCAGCAACGCGGAGAACCCTGCGTGCTGGTGACCATCATCGAAGAGCGTGGCTCCACGCCGCGCAACGCCGGTTCGAAGATGGTGGTCACCGCCGAGCGTATCTTCGAGACCATCGGTGGTGGTCACCTCGAGTACAAGGCAATGGAGATCGCCCGCCAGATGCTCGAGAGCCGCAGCCAGGACACCCGCCTGGAGCGCTTCAGCCTGGGTGCCAGCCTTGGCCAGTGCTGTGGCGGCGCCACCGTGCTGCTGTTCGAACCCATGGGCCAGCCCCAGGCGCACATCGCCGTATTCGGCGCCGGCCATGTCGGCCGCGCCCTGGTGCCGATCCTCGCCAGCCTGCCGTGCAAGGTGCACTGGATCGACTCGCGGGAGAACGAGTTCCCCGAGCAGATCCCCGCCGGCGTGGAGAAGGTGGTCAACGAAGAAGTGATCGACGAGATCGCTGCCATGCCCAAGGGCAGCTATTTCATCGTCATGACCCACAATCATCAGCTGGACCTCGAACTGACCGCCGAGATTCTCAAGCGCAATGACTTTGCCTATTTCGGCCTGATCGGCTCGAAGACCAAGCGCGTCAAGTTCGAGCACCGCTTGCGTGAACGCGGCTTCGCCAACGAAACGGTGCAGCGCATGCGCTGCCCCATGGGCATCCAGGAAGTCAAAGGCAAGCTGCCGGTGGAAATAGCCATCTCCATCGCCGGTGAAGTGGTCGCCACCTACAACGCCAACTTCGGCCAGGAAGTGAAAAAGGGTGAGACGGTCGCCAAACTGGTCCCCTCTTCCCGCCGAGAACAGGCCTGACATTTTTCCCTTCTCCCCCTGGGAGAAGGTGGCGCGCAGCGCCGGATGAGGGAAGCCTCCGCCCTGCCGGGCCAGACATCCCTCACCCCAGCCCTCTCCCAAAGGGAGAGGGAGCCAAAAGCCGAACCAGCAATGAACGAGACTGACATGACCAGCCAGGTAACCGCCTACCGCTCCGCCATCCTGCACAGCATCGCCGATCCCGCCCAGGTGGGCATCGAGCAGTCCTACCAGTATTTCGAAGACGGTCTGATGGTGGTGGAAGACGGCCGCATCAAGGCCCTGGGCGAGGCCAAGGCACTGCTGCCGAGCCTGCCCGCCGGCGTCCAGGTGCGCGAATACCGTGACGCCCTGATCACCCCCGGGTTCATCGACACCCACATCCACTTCCCGCAGACCGGCATGATCGCCTCCTATGGCGAGCAGTTGCTGGACTGGTTGAACACCTACACCTTCCCCACCGAGAAGCAGTTCGCCGACAAGGCCCACGCCGCCGACGTCGCCTCCATCTTCATCAAGGAACTGCTGCGCAACGGCACCACCACCGCGCTGGTATTCGGCACCGTGCACAAGGAGTCGGTGGACGCCTTCTTCGAAGCGGCCCAGGCGCTGGACCTGCGCATGATCGCCGGCAAGGTGCTGATGGACCGCAATGCCCCGGACTACCTGACCGACACCGCCGAGTCCGGCTACGCCGACAGCAAGGAGCTGATCGAGCGCTGGCACGGCAAGGGCCGCCTGCACTACGCGGTGACCCCGCGCTTCGCCCCCACCAGCACTCCGGAGCAACTGGAACTGGCCGGCAAGCTGTTCGCCGAGTACCCGGGCCTGTACATGCACACCCACCTGTCCGAGAACCGCAAGGAGATCGAATGGGTCAAGGAACTGTTCCCGGAGCGCAAGGGCTACCTGGATGTCTACGACCACTTCAAGCTGATCGGTGCGCGCTCGGTATTCGCCCACGGCGTGCACCTGTGCGACGACGAGTGCAAACGCCTGGCGGAAACCGGCTCGGCGGTGGCCTTCTGCCCCACCTCCAACCTGTTCCTCGGCAGCGGCCTGTTCGACCTGCAGAAACTCGAAGAGCACGGCGTGCGCGTGGGCCTGGGCACCGATGTCGGCGCCGGCACCAGCTTCTCCCAGCTGCAGTCGCTTAACGAGGCGTACAAAGTGATGCAGCTGCAGGGCAAGAAGCTCGACCCGTTCAAGTCCCTCTACCTGGCCACCCTGGGTGGCGCCCGTGCGCTCTACCTGGACGACAGGATCGGCAATTTCCAGGCCGGCAAGGACGCGGACTTCGTGGTGCTCGACTACAAGGCCACCCCGCTGATGGACTACCGCATGCAACAGGCGAAGACCTTGGCGGAGAAGCTGTTCGCCCTGACCATCCTCGGCGACGACCGTACGGTGAAGGAAACCTTCGCCGCTGGCCGCAGCGTGCATCAACGCGGTTGATGCGATCGTGAGATGCACAAGCCCCGCTTCAGCGGGGCTTTCTTTTGAGCGAGTGGGTTTAACCCGAATGAATTCGCTCCCACAGGTCAAGGCATCGGCCTTTGTAGATACCGTCTTGCCCCTTAGTGGGCAAGGGCCAGTTTCGGATCGAATGGCCGACCCGATTTCAGCACGCCATAGGCGATGTGCAGCAGCTTGCGCATCGCCGCGCAAACGATCTGCTTGCCCGC